>CALHBW010000181.1 GCA_937930625.1 uncultured Saprospiraceae bacterium
CCGCACAAAACATCTAACTTTTTGATTATGAATAAAATACAAAATTGCAACTCACATTTAACATCGTGCTTGTGGCTCGGGAGATTCTGAAATAAATTCAGAATGACGTACTGGTTTTAGGTTCATGTATAGTAGTATGAATCAGACTATGAAAATTGGTAATAAAGTGTTGGTAATCAATTCTATAAGGTTTTCGAAAACCTTATAAAATTTGAGTGAAAGACCAAATATCATATCAATTGAAAATACTTTACACTTTTCTATATGCGACAATTTGAGATGCACCTTGTTCGATTTCGTTTATTTTATTATTTATAAAAAAATGCAAAAACTACTCATTATAACAGGCATATCCGGGGCATTAGCAGTTATCATTGGTGCATTTGGCGCACATGGGCTTACACCACATTTAACTGATAATCAAATGAATACATTCGAAATTGCCTCTAAGTATCATTTCTATCATACCTTGGCTATCTTGGGAATGGCTTTATTATATCCACATGCGAATAATAAACGTCGAGTGAATTTTGCAGCTTATGGATTTACTGTTGGAATAATACTCTTTTCCGGTTCGCTATACCTTTTGGCATGTAAAGATATTTTACAATTAGGAACATTGACAAAAATCATTGGACCAATCACGCCTATCGGCGGATTAGCTTTTATATTAGGATGGATTATGCTAATTTTGTCGGTGAGAGTAGATGAATTGACGAGTTGACGAGTTGTCGAATTGACGAAACAAACATCTATTCATTTACTCATTTGTTTACAAACGAAACATTGCACTCAAAAAATCGTAAAAAGCATCAAACGAAAAACTAAAAACACTACCCTCCTTTATATGAAAAGTAACAACGCATACGAACTATATGTACAGAAAATGCGTAAAATCGCTGATGTACGCAATTCCATTTCCTTATTGAATTGGGACAAAGAAGTGAATCTTCCAAAGAAGGGGAATAATGCCCGTTCACGACAAGTCGCTACACTCGCGGGTATTGCCCATGAGATGTTTGTTGACAAAGAACTTGGTAATCTTTTGAACACGCTGCACAGAGGCAATCACTTGGATGAACGCCAACGCAGAAATGTCGAACTCACCTACGACGATTATCAAAAATCGACCAAATATTCTACAAATTTTGTGATTCGCCTTTCTGAAATTACCTCAGAAGCCTATCACGCATGGATAAAAGCCAGACAGGAAAATGACTTTTCATTTTTCAAAGAATCTTTGGCAAAATTGGTCGCAATTAAGCGGGAAGAAGCCGGGCTATTGGGCTACAAAAATCATCCGTATGATGCACTTATGGATGCATTTGAACCCGGAGCAAATGTAGCCGATACCGATGGATTGTTTAAGGATGTTCGCGAACAACTCGTTGATTTTGTGCGCCGCATACGCGAAAAGCCACAGGTAGATGATGCTTTCATGCGGAAGTTTTATGCCAAAGATAAACAATGGGAATTAGGGCTGAAGATGCTCCGAAATATGGGCTACGACTTTGAAGCCGGACGACAAGATATTTCAGAACACCCTTTCACCACCAATTTTGCGGCTACTGATGTGCGGGTTACGACACGTATTGACGAGCATGATTTTGGCAACATGGTTTGGAGCTGTATTCACGAGGGTGGTCATGCACTGTACGAACAAGGCTTGCCCGAAGACCAATATGGTCTGCCGCTTGGCAGCTTCCTTTCTTTAGGCATCCATGAGTCGCAATCGCGCCTTTGGGAAAATAATGTTGGACGTGCTTTGCCTTATTGGAAAGCCAATTATAAACACTTACAAGAAACCTTCCCCGACAATTTGAATGATGTAAGTTTAATGGATTTTTACAAAGCCATCAATCGCGTCAACCCAAGTTTTATTCGTACCGAAAGTGATGAATTACACTATCATTTTCACATCTTGATTCGTTACGAAATCGAAAAAGGACTTATTGAAGGCAGCCTAGAAGCCAGCGATTTGCGCGAAATCTGGAATGACAAATACAAAGAATATCTCGGCGTAGATGTCCCTGACGATAAGCACGGTGTCTTGCAAGACATTCACTGGTCGCATGGTAGCTTCGGTTATTTTCCGACCTATTCGATGGGTAGTTTTTACGCAGCACAATTTCACAAACACGCACAAAAAGATATGCCCAAGCTACTCGAAAAAACCGCAAAAAATGACCACGCAGACCTCCTCGCATGGTTACGCGAAAAAGTCCACCAACACGGACGCTTCTATACCGCCGATGAACTTTGCAAACGCATCACAGGCGAGAAGCTAAATTTCCGCTATTTCATGGAATATGCAGAAGAGAAATATTCGGGTATTTATGGATTGTAATTAGTTGATTGGGTTTATTGAGTTTATTGAGTTGATTGAGTTGATTCGGTGTTAAATTTCGTTATGCGAAATAATAAACTCAGGGACTATTCAATATTTTGTGTCACGCAGAGAACGCGGAGTTCGCAGAGATTTGATTATCAGTCTTTTGTAAATATAGCATCCTTAATTTAAT
>CALHBW010000182.1 GCA_937930625.1 uncultured Saprospiraceae bacterium
ATTTTTTTTGGTTTTGATTTTTTCTAAAAAATAAATAAATGAATATGCTGAACGGGTAGAGAAAATTCATGAATTTTCTCTACCCGTTCAAAATGGTATCAAGTCTTATCTGATAAGCGTAAATTGCCCCTTATACGGCAAAGTTTCCCCGCCAATAAATTCAACATCAACGAAATACACATACACACCCGGCGGACTATCATTGCCTCTATATTTTCCATCCCAACCATCTTCGGGATTATTGAGTGTGGCATTAGTGTTATTATAAATCAATTCTCCCGCACGGTCAAATATTCTTATATAGGCAGATACTGTGCCTGAATCACCATGTATCATAAAGACATCATTTGCCCCGTCACCATTTGGCGTGAAGGCAGTGGGGATGAATACCTGTTGTGTTTTGCGGACGTTCACGCGAATCTTGTCGGTGGCAGTACAGCCATTCGCATCGGTGACTAATAAGGTATAATCAGTATCGTAAAGCGGGGTGGCAATCGGTGTCAGGCAATCGGTACAACTCAAAGTACTATCCGGCGATTGTGTCGTCCATTGATATTCAAAAATACCGAATTGATTGATGGTCGGGTTGAGTGTATCAGAGTCACCATAAGCCAATTCAATATCTTCGCCCAAATCAACAGTGAGTTCGGGCAATTGATTGATAGCAAAGGCTTGTGTCGTGGTGCAGCCCTCACTGTCTTGGACATAAAATTCATAGTCACCTGCTTCGAGGCGGATAAAAGTAGGCGTACCGACATAATTTTCACCATCTATTGAGTAGGTATATGTGCCATCGCCATTTCCACCGGAAATATCACTGATTGTCAATGTACCAATATCATCACCAAAGCAACTAACATCTTCTGTTTCAAAAGAATATGAAATGGGACTAGGCTCATTGAGCATGACGCTATCTATATGAATACATCCATTGGCATCGCTGACAGTCACATAATTTGTACCTGCAATGAGAGCATTTGCAGTGCTTGCTGTTTCGCCGCTACTCCATGCGTAGGTATATGTAGGTGTTCCGCCATCAACTTGGACTTGTGCATTACCGTCAGCGTAGCCGCCACAAGTGGGGTCGTCGGTTTGGAAATTCAAGATAAGAGATGAAGGCGGTTGTTCTACTTCAACTTCATAGGTAGCCACGCAGCCCGTAGAGCTTGTTATGCTGACAATATAATCACCTGAAGAAAGTCCTGTTACGGTATTTTCGAGCTGTCCGCTTGACCATTCGTAAGTAAAATTACCGATTCCACCATCCGGGATGACCCATGCAATACCATCATTTCCCCCAAAACAAGACACAGGATTACTACCTGTGATAGCTGTAATCGTTAGCGGTTCTTCTACGAAAAATGAATCTACGACACTACAATTTTCAGCATCTGTTACAGTGAGTGCATGACCGCCGGCAGATAGTTGGGTAGCGGTTTCTGTATTTTCTCCCGAATCCCAGAAATAGGTATAAATTCCTGTTCCTCCGGTGACAATAGCACTTGCTTCACCATCGCTTGCTCCAAAGCAACTCACTGAATCCAAGACCGTTACACTAGCGTCAAGGTCGGTGTCATTGATAAGCGCAATAGCTGCTGTGCCTTGACAACCTGCTGTATCTGTGATAGTTACGCTGTAATCGCCAATACTCAAGCCGGAAATAAACTCGGCGCCACTGCCTGTGTTCCAGATGAAATCGTAAGGTGGCTGACCACCACCGGTAACGGAGATAGTTGCCGTACCATTATCCATACCACAATCGACCATAGTACCTGTGATACTGGATTCAATAGAAACGGAAACCGAAACAGTCGTAGAATCAACTGCGATACAACCATTTCCATCAGTAACGGTCACAATGTAAGTGCCTGCTCCCAAATTTTCAAGTTTGTCGGAAGTATCGCCTGTATTCCATTCAAAATTATATGGGATAATGCCGCCATTAATCAGGGTGCTTACCTCGCCATCGCCGGATGTAAGGCAGGTGGAAGCGTTGCTCAATACATCTACTTCCAGACCATTCGGGCAAGGTGTCGCACAGGTGACTTCTGCCTCCCAACCTGCGGCTGCTTCGCCAAACGAATTGGATTCAAAAGCGATGGTAAGACAGTTGCTTGGGTTGGTAGATGTGACGGTGCCGGGCGAAGCTCCACCCGTGTAAAAATCAGACGACCCGCTGGTGCCGTCATTATCGTATATGGTCAATATATCGCCGTCGAGGGCGAGTTGAAATTCGGTAAATTGGATAGTCACCGGACCGCCACCGCCGCATATGACGACGGAGTAATTTTCACTATTGGTATATGCCCCATCCGGTCCGCCTGTATCGTAAAACATTTCCCCACAGGTTGGCACTTCAATTACGGGTGTTACCTGTGTATCGCCATACAAAATGGCACAGCCGCCCGGTGTATTGACGCCCGAAAGCGTAATTTGGGCATTATCGGGAAAGCCATCTACGGTGATAGTTGTCCAGAAGCAGGTATTATGTCCGGCTTCTACGAAGTAACCTGCTCCCACATAATCATAGGTCACTAAGCCGCCGTTGAATGAGCCGGTTGCGGTGTTTCCGTTGAGTATATTTTCTATATTAGTTGGGGAAAAACCAACAATATTGACATCTGATACGCCTACGGAAAAGCCATTTTCAGAGCCGGCATCACCGATACAGTTCTGAATATCAATGGTGTATAAGCCATCGCCCGCATATTGGATGTTGCCCGCCGTTTGGGTGGGTGTGGTGTCACATGCCCGGACATTCGAGGGAGATAGTGAGCATAAAATTATCGTGAAAAACAATACAGCACGTAGGGTGTTGACTGGTAAATTCTGCATTATAACATATTGAAATGTAAAATGTAAAATAACAAATGTAAAATATAAAAGTCGTAAAACAGATTTGCGCTCCGCGCAAATTAAATCCCTTTTACATTTGTTATTTTACATTTTACATTTTACATTTCTCAGTATTTAATTCCCATTTTTTTCAAAGCATCTGCGAGTGGTCCGAGTCCGACTTCGGCTCTTCTCGAGTCCACATTTGCCTCATCTTGAATGGGATATACATCATTGATGCCTTTTTTCTCATTGAAGGCAATTTGTGTTCCGTATAGTTGTTTTTTGCCTCGGTGCATCAATACTTTATCGTGGATATAAGCCACTTGTGAAGGTGTAGCTTCGCCGTTTTCGGCAGCTTTCAGCACGGTATCAAGGTGCGAATCAAGGCGTTCTCCGGGTGCGTTTTTCATGATGGTGAGGGCTTGTTCGCAAGCGGTTTTGCCGTATTTTTTGCTGCTTATCCAGCCTGCGCTACCCATCAATTCCTCTAATTTTTCCATGTGTTCGACGTGCATTTTTTGCTGTGCTTCGTCCAACTCAAATAGGGCTTGTTCGTCGCCGAATTGGTCAGAAGCTTCGTCGATTTTAGCTTGTAATGCTTGTTCTTTTTGGCGCATGTCCAACAGAGCTTGAGTGGTGGGGTTGTCGGATGTCTCTGCTATTGTACGGTCATTTCCTGTGGTGGTTGTCGGTTTTTGAGTATTTGTGGTCGTAAAGCTGTCGCAAGCGAAAAATGAAAGCGTTAATGCGAGTATAAATATCAAATTTTTCATTGTATTGATTTTAATTTACCACAAAGTTACAACTTTCATGCTTGGAATCAATACCACTATGTAAAGTCACGGGTTTTGGGGCTTTACCCGTAGTGATGGTGGTGATTTATAGGGAGTTAGAAGGTGTATGGAGATTAAAAATATGTGAAATGGAAATGAATTTATGATTTGTAAAAAAACGAATGATAATATTTTGTTTTTATTTTATCATATATTTAAAAATATACTTTGTGAAAAACACTCAAACTGTTCCTTTTATCTTTCCAAGATAGTTCTGATATTGCAAAAGTTATAGAATTTAATCTCTGAAAAAAATTAGCACAAAAAAGCGATAAAAATTTGGTTATAAAGAAATAAAAGTATTATGTTTGTATTGCTAATTGATAAAACGCTAATTAATAATCCGTTCTAATCCGTTCTAATCCGTTCTAATCCGTTCTAATCCGTTCTAATCCGTTCTAATCCGAAAGGGATTAAAACTAAAAACGGGAATTGATTGACACTTAAAAAGCGGCGAACGAACACGGAAGCGAGAACTACTACTACAAGCCAACAACATTTCGATACCACAATACTAAAGGTATGACACCTTATACGTCATCCTAATAGGATTTGTATATTTATTTTTTAACATATCAACCATACTTTTTATGGAAGGAAACCCGTATGCCTGTACGTGACCTCAGACGTAGGCATACACAAGAAACACTCATAAAAAAACACCGTGCCTTCTCGGGAAGGAGAAGAACACGGCGGAATAAAGCCACGCAGTTCGGCTTAGTGAACTGCAATAACTTTACTATAATAAATTATTATTATGACAAATTTAGCAAAAATCATGCTAACCGCGCTTACTTTTGGCGCATTTGGGATTTATTTGACTTCTTGTAGTCAATCTGAAATCTTGGAAACAACTACCGAAAATACTATTGAGCAATCATCAGGAGAGTTTAAATTATCAGAACATGGATGGCTCCACTTTGAAAATGAAGCGGCATTAGATGCAGCAAAAAACGAACTGTTCCAATACATGAAAAATGGCAATCTTGATGAATTTGAAAAAAAGTATGGTTATAAGTCATTGCATACGACTTACTGGGAAACAATGAATAAACTTACAGAAGCAGAAAAGATAGAAATGGGTACTCAACGACAAGTATTTGATGAGTATAAAGATGTTTTCACCTTTGTAGGAGAAGGAGAGGAAACTGAAGCTGTACGCATTATTGAAAGTGACGTTTTGGCTACATTACTCAATGGCAGATGTATTTACCAAGTAGGTGATGCAATCCATAAATACAACTATGATGTCGTTAAAATCATTAAGGACGGAGATGTTGATAAATTAGCCACACTCGATCAGATTAATTTAAGTAATGAGAGTCTTGGTATAGAAGTGGTTTCTCATGATGAAAACACTACACTTGATTCTGATAATGCTTCTTCCCTTCTTTTGAGGGGGTGTGGTAATTTAGGTACTAGAAGAGCTAACTCATCTAAAAAGAGAGCTCGCAGAATACAAGGACGAGTTACTTTTGAATCATTTATAGACGGAAGTATCAATATTACCATCAGAACAGTAAAACAAAGGCAATTTGTTGTCTGGTACGATAATAACTGGAATGGATGGGTTCGTGCAAGGTCAAGAGACTTACGTTCATGGTATGCACCACTTGCACCGGGAGCCAACGATGAGTTTTTCTCGCCGGGGCTTACGGACACGGGTGAAGAATGGGGAGTAGTTGGGATATCTGCATTTAGCTTCCAGCTTATGGGACTTGCTTCAACTACTTATGATCTGCTTATTGCTTATGATGCAGAATTTGATGGACATTGGACTGGTGGTAGAACCTACTCGTCTTCTGCTTCAAATGACCAACATAGAATTGACTGTTGGCAATAATTAATGATTTGTAATGATGGAGTTGACTGCCTAATAGTTTGAATTGTCTTGTGGATAGTCAACTCCTTGTTTTTCATATGTATTTTGTTTTATGTATTATTTGCTGTAAAGAATAGAGATATGAACAAAGCTAAGTTTATAGCTATAATTTTGTTATTATTACATTACTTTACCATTGATGCCCAAATCCATACCATCACTGGTTACATCACCGACGCAGCTACAGGCGAAGCTCTTATTCATGCCAATGTCTATGAAGCCAAAAGCTACAAAGGTACAACGACGAATGAGTACGGCTTCTACAGCCTCACCCTTTCGGCGGGAGAGATAGAACTGAAATCCAGCTATGTTGGCTATCAGAGTTATACCCGATATTTGCATCTCAATTCTGACACCACCATTCGCATCAGTCTTGATTTGGAGACGATGGACGAAGTAGTCGTCACCGCCCCAAAAGTAGGCGAAGGACTTTTGCAAAACGACACCCGCATGAGTACCGTCAGACTACCGATGCAACAGATAGAAAACGTCCCCGCTTTGTTTGGTGAACCTGACGTGCTGAAAGCTTTTGCATTAACGCCCGGTGTGAGTACAGGAATGGAAGGAACGGCAGGCTTATTAGTACGTGGTGGTACGCCCGACCAAAATTTGATTCTACTAGACGGCGCAACGGTGTATAATATCTCTCATTTGTTCGGTTTTGTCTCAGTATTCAATACCGATGCACTGAAAAATGCAGAACTTATAAAAGGCGGTTTTCCGGCAAGATACGGTGGTAGGCTGTCCTCTGTGCTGGATATTTCTATGAAAGAGGGCAACACCGAAAAAACGGAAAGCGAACTCGGTGTCGGACTGATTTCTTCTCGCTATACCATTAATGGTCCTATCAATGAAAAAACTTCCTACCTTTTAGCCGGACGTGTCAATTATATTGGCTTGCTTGTGTTGCCACTTGCTACTGGCGGAAGTGGTAATAGTGATTTATCTATATACAACATGTACGACTTCAATGCCAAAATCAACCACCGTTTCAATGACAAACAACAATTATATTTTAGTCTTTATGCGGGGAATGATTATTTAGGAAACTCAGATTTTGGTTACACGCCCGTAACAAAGTCGCGCTTACTTTGGGGCAATGTTACCGGAACAATGCGTTATAATGCCATATTTACGCCCAAGATGTTCGGTAAATTTATGCTCAATTACTCGCAATACAAATCGGGACTTCGGGTGAAAGAAATTTATTCTGACCGTACCGATACTTACCAATTTTCTTCTCTTGTACGAGATTGGTCGCTCAAAGCTGATATAGATTATTTGCCCAATCCTGCTCATTACATACGATTTGGAGCTACGGGAATTTATCATCACTACCGCCCAAGTTTCAGCAGGAATAGAACTATCGAAACTGATGGTTTTGAAACCGTCAATGACTTCAAAACCCCTGCCGGAGAATTTGCCGTATATGCAGAGGACGACATCAGCCTAACCAAATGGTGGAAAATTAATGCAGGGTTTCGCGGTGCAGCTTTTACGGTAGAAGACAAATGGTATCTATCGCCCGAACCGCGTATTTCTTCACGTTTTTTGGTGGGTGATTGGGCATTAAAAAGCTCGTATAGCTATATGCAGCAATACATTCATTTGTTGACGGGGGGACTTGGTCCTGCAGGTGTGCCGGGCAGCGATATATGGGTGCCGGCTACCGCCAATGTACCTCCTCAACGTGCATGGCAGGCAGCAGTAGGTATCGGAAAGTCATTTCCCAAACAATATGATATTTCTATAGAAGGGTATTATAAAAAAATGTATGACGTGATTGATTATTTGGCAAGTTCAAGTTCGTTTTTTAGTGTAAATAGTAGTTGGGAAGAACGGGTAGAAACGGGCGGCGAAGGAACAGCTTACGGATTAGAGTTTTTTATACATCGCAAACGGGGGAGGCTCAATGGTTGGCTTGCCTACACGCTTTCATGGAACAATCGTCAATTTGAATTGATTAATAACGGACGTGCTTATCCGGCAGCTTACGATCGCAGACATGATGCCGCCATCGTTCTCAATTACAGATTAGGTAAAAAAGTCAATTTTTCAGCAGCTTGGGTTTATACTACCGGTAGTCCAATTACTATGCCTACGGCAAATTATTATAATTACGGTAATAACATCAATGTCGGTAATGGTTATAACTTTGCTCAGGAACACTATGGTGCAAGAAATAATTATCGTATGCCCGACAGTCACCGTCTTGATGTTAACTTTACATTTAATAAGAAAACGCGAAAAGATAGAGAAGCACAGTGGAATATTGGATTATATAATGCTTATAATCGTGCTAATCCATTGTACTTAAGGGTGTTACAAACAAATGTGACTATGCCGGGAAATCCACCGGAAACTGTCGGGTTTGAAAAAAAATTGGAATTAGTGGGGTTTCTACCTTTGCTTCCTTCTGTTAGTTATAGTATCAAATACTAAAATGAAGAGATTATTAAAATATTTATTTTTCTTGAGCATTATTGTACCTGCCTGCACAAAACAGATCCCTTTTGAAGACCAATTCTCTTTTGAAGGTGAAAAAATAGTCCTTTTTGCTCAACTTAATCCTGATAGTATTGTGCGAGTGTCTGTGAGTAAGTCTTTCCCAACTTTTGAATCAGCACAGTTTGGTGAGCTTGTATTACCAAATGCACGAGTAGAGTTTTATGAAGATAATAATCTTGTAGAAATACTCGAATACACAGACAATAGTTTTTTTATATCAATTAATGGGTTACAGCCTATTCCCGGTAAATCATATCATTTTAAAGTCAGCCATCCTGACCTAAATGACGTAGAAAGTCTCCCCGAGACCATTCCCGATTTTGTACCGATAAATGACTTTAATTTTTACGAGCAAAATGAAGAAATGGTATTGGACTTTAGCTTTACTGACGACGGCACTCAAACTAATTTTTATGAAGTTGACCTTTGGGGTTATCATGGGGACATAACATATGGTTACGATTTTCGACAATATTATCCTGAAAATTTATTTTCTCAAGGTGATTTAAGTTGCTCTTTGGTGAATGATAATACATTTAAAGATGTTTGTCTGAATGGTGCAACTAAGTCCTTTACTGCTGTTAGATTTGACGATGAAATATTCCCTGCTGAAGACTGGAAGAACGGTCAAGTTTATTTCACATTGCGCTCTATCTCATCGGCATTTTATGAGGATGTAAAATTAAGAGATAGCGCACCTGAACCCGGATTTGGTGTACCTCCACCTACTTTCACCAATATCATCGGCGGTTACGGAACGGTATTAGCTTATAACCAAGATGTTGTTGTTATAGAACTATAAACGGACAAGAATGTCCGTATTACGTTAGTATAAACCATTAACGAATATGATTTTTTTAAGAAAATATACCCTCGTAATCCTTTGTTTTACAATGATTTGTATGGCAGCAAACGCACAAATTAGCCGAGATACATGGACGGTAGGCGGCTCATTTAACTTAGGTGTAGATATGGGAACTACCGCCGGTGCGCTCAACCACTTTAGAATACAACCTAAAGTGGGATATTTTCCACTAAAACATTTTCAAGTAGGTGCAATCGTCTTAGTGGATTATCAAAAAACCGGATTTAGAGAAGCTACATTGCAAACAGGCTACGGTCCGTTTCTTCGGTATTACATCAAAACGCCGAAAAAAATTAGTCCTTATATCAATACAGAAGTCATTTTTACCTCTTCTCAGGAATTCTTTTATAATCCAGATGGAGGCAGTAATGTCTTTGTAAGCCCGGCAGAAACCCTCATTCGTCCGGGAGTTGGGCTTGCTATATTTCTCACACCTCACATTGTACTCGAAAATCAGATTGATTTTGAGTATGCTACAACTGGCGAAATTAGATTTGGAGAATGGTCTGTGATGCAATTTTCAGTAGGATTTCAGATGCATTTATATCGAAGAGGAGTAAAATAAAAAAAGCAGACATTTCAAAAATGTCTGCCTCTAAAATATCTTTACATTGGTAGGAACAAGGCCTGCCTTGTCCCTACCAATGCGATTATTCTTTACCTCATCAAAAACACATCCCCCGTCAACTGTATCGGGTCATTATTAAATCGTTCAATCACGATATAATAGGTATAAACATCCTCTTCCTGTGCTTCTCCTCTGAATGTACCATCCCAACGTGTGATGGCATTATCATGTACCAATTCTCCCCAACGGTTGAATATCCTGAAAGTCGTCACATTCGCCGAGGCACTTTCCGGTACGCCAAATGTATCGTTCAAATCATCGCCATTGGGTGAAAATACATTAGGAACTTCGGGAATCTCAATGTCGCGAATGGTTACGATAATTTGGTCTGTCACCGTACAGCCTTCAGATGTAACGGTGAGGGTATAAATGATAGTACCAAATTCATTTGCTGTGGCATTGAATGCCGGACCTTCAAAAGTAAAGCCATTATCACCCGACCAACTGTAGGTTTCATTATTAGTACCTTGAGAAACACCAATGACGCTGTAATCATTACCAAGTTGAACTTCTTGGTCGTCGCCTGCATCTACGGTGAATGGATTGACCTCGAGAATCGTCTGTGTAGCTGTACCTGTACAACCACTCGCATCTGTTACAGTGACGTTGTAAATACCTGCACCATCTGCCGAGACGGTGGAACTTGTTTCACCTGTTGACCATTCGTAAGCGGCATATTCACCTGCATATAAGCCCACACTCTGACCGGGACAGATAGTTGGTGAACCATCCAGGATAATTTCCGGCATCAAGTCTGCCGTTTGCGGGATAGTAGCGGTAGTGGCTGTTTCACAACCACTAAAATCTTTTATAACGACATCATATGTACCTGCCGCAAGGTCTTCAAAAAGATTGCTGCCTTGGAAAGTCATTCCACCATCAATACTGAATTGATAAGTAGGTGTACCGCCGCTTGCAGTGATTTCGATAGTACCGTCAGATTCACCGCAGTTGGTTGATGTGACCGCCACATTATCAATGACAGGCAAACCCGATGAAGTAATATTCAAAGTTTGTGTGGCTTCGCAGCCATTGACATCTTGCACGACGATATTGTACGCGCCGGATGTAAGCCCATTGAAAATATTACTACTTTGGAAATTTTGCCCATTATCAATACTATAACCATACGGCATCGCGCCACCACTTGCAACGACAGTGATTTGTCCGTTGCCACCATCACAAAGCGCGTCGTCAATTTGTACATCATCAATCAAAACCATACCTGCATCCACGATGCTTACTTGGTCAAATACTTCACAACCTGCACCATCTAATACCACAATGTCATAAGTGTCACTATCAAGCCCTGTAAAGGTTGCCGCCGATTGGAAAGTTGTACCGCCATCTATACTATATGTATAAGGTGTCGTACCCGCAGTCGCATCAATCGAAATCGAACCGTCCGCTTCACCGCAAGAGGCATTGGTGACGTCAATGTTGGTAATTTCGGGGGCATTCGCGCTATTAACAGTTACTTGGTCAGTGGTTTGGCAACCATCGGCATCAACTATTACAACATCATATATCCCACCACTCAATCCGGTGAATGTATTTGAGGCTTGGAAGGTCGTACCGCCGTCAATACTGTATTCATAAGGTGGTGAAACTTCATTTACAGTGATTTCAATGGCACCATCTGTCGCACCGCAATTAGCATCGGTAATAGCGAGGTTAGTAATTTCCGGTTCATCTGACGGACCTAATACTTCAACTACTTGTAACTCTACACAACCATTCGCATCGCGAATGACAACATTATATATTCCGGCAGATAAATTAGCAAAATCATTATCAAATTGGTAAGACATGCCATTGCTGATACTGTATTCGTATGGTGCTGTACCACCATTAATCGTAATGGAAATTGTACCATCATTACCATTACAATCCGTAATATCGGTAGTTGCTACGTCTGCAATAACAGGTGCGCCGTTGGTAGTGAGTTCTACATCCATAATGACCTCGCAGCCTTCTGCATCACGCACAACTACGGTGTATGTACCTGCTACGAGATTGGAAAATACTGCGCCGTCTTGGAAATTCATTCCGTCTAAACTGTACTCATAAGGTGTGGTGCCACCTTCGGCGGTAATATCTATACTACCATTCAAATCACCACAAGTAGGGGCGGTCAATTGCACGTCCGTCAGAACAGGCGCGCCAAGTTGGGTGAGAATGACAGGCGCGTTAATTTGACAACCTACAAAGTCTTCTACAACAATATTATACGAGCCACCATCAAGGTTTTCAAATACATTGCTACCCTGAAATGTTAGCCCATCATCAATACTATATTGGAAATTTGGCGTGCCTTCGCTAACAAGGATTTCGATGGAGCCTGTATTTTCGCCGCAGGCGGGGTCAATGATATTAATACCATCAAAAACAGGTGCAAGTGGTTCGTCCAGTACGACAATAACCGTATCGAAGCAACTCAAAGCATCCTGTACAACGATGTTGTAGGTGTTACCGCCCAAGTCATCGAATGAAGGGGAACTTTGGTAGTCCATACCGTTATTGATACTGTATTCGAGTGGTGGTGTACCGCCATTTGCCACAATCAAAATAGCACCATCAAAAGTACCACAAGATGAAGGGTCCGTTTCTGCTACAATATTGATGGCAGGTGCTTCACCACCTTCGATGAGGACTTGTGAAGTTGCCTCACATCCGGCAGCATCCAATACGACTACATCGTATGTACTACTTGGAAGGTCGGAGAAAGTAGCATCTGTTTGGAGGTTTGTGCCACCATCAACACTATATTGGTAGGGCGGTGTACCGCCATTCGCTGTAATGGAAATCGTTCCGTCTGCCAGATTACAAGAAGCATCAATGGCTTGGACATTATCAATTGTCGGACTATTGCCGATGATGACTGTTGCTGTGGCATTACCGATACAGCCGAGTGCATCTTGTACAGCAATATCATATGTACCTTGTGGCAAATCAGGGAATGTATTTGCAGCCTGATAGGTCATGCCGCCGTCGTTACTATATTGATAAGGCGGAGTACCACCTGTTGCACTCACACTGATTTCGCCACCTGTGCCACCATCGCAATTGCCACTTGTGGTTTGTGCGGTGGCTACCGGGAGTTCGGGGGCATCTATGGTAATTTGTGCGGTTTGAACACAAGCACCTGCATCTTCAACAGTGACATTATAAATACCTGCTGCCAAACCTGTGGCGTCAGCTGTGTTGCCAATATTTGGTGCATCCCATGTATAGGTGTATGGCTCGATACCATCAGCAACGGTGAGTTGGATTTCACCGCCATTGCCCGCACAATCAGGTGGGGTAATCGTACTGCTGATGGTAGGAGGAACACAAACATCACAAGAAATCAGACCGAGTGAAAAGGCGACATCTTCCTCACAAGCAGCACTGCCCCAAGAGCCTGTTTCGCTATCTCCGTAGGTTTCGACCACCATATTGAGTGCGCCGGGTTCGTTGTTACAATCTTCGCTGACAGCAATTGACCAACAAAATTCCCACATACCATACGCACCGGAGCAATTGTCTCCAAAATTATTTTCGCCATTGCCATCCAGAGGACCACCCAAGTCAGAATCATAGACAAAGCCCGGACCGACTGTACCGACATTGGACGAGGCATAACTCGTACCTGTGATGCTTTCTTGCCAGAGCCATACACCTGCTAAATCGCATGAATTGGCAAAAACAGTGGGCGTGAGTGTCGTCACATCCCAACCCGGACCAAATTCCGGCACTACGGCATGAAACCAATTGGAGGCAGTTTGATTCCACTCCGTTACGGTCAAACAGAATGTCACGGTATCGCCCGGTGGATAGGTATTATTTACAGGAGTAGGCTCGGCAGTGAGTCCGGCAGTGATAACGCAAAAATCACAATTATTTGAACTTTCTATAGTCAAATTAATCATTCCTTGGTCGTTTTCATCTGCTCCTGAAATTTGTACATAATATGTAGAATCAGGTTGTATGCCTACGGCAAATAATTCTACATTACCCGTCTCGCTATTATTACAGCCTAATGGCAATAAATTACCGCAGCCGCTACCTTGATACAAGCCTACACTTGCCGCACTCAATTCACTTTGAATTTCAATAGCCAATTGATTGGAAGCAGCCACAAAACTATACCATACATCAGCCGCAGGGCTTGGAACGTCACTGCCATCATCACAACCTACTTGTCCTTCAAAATCAGGTTCGGCAGTTGCTCCGATATTATCTATGCAGAAAATTTGTTTAGCAGGTGTCGAGAAAGGACATGGAGTAGGTGAGTCTAATGCACCCAAATCACAAGCCGAGCTACAATCATCAGGGAAATCACAAGTTGGTGTTTCTCCAAGACAGGGTGGAATTGTACCACATTCTACACACAAAATATCTGCTACCCAACCCGGAGCAGTCACACTTCCATCAGAGTCGAAAAGTATAGTCAAACACCCACCACTTGCTATCACAGCACCGGGAGATTCACTACCTGTATATTCGTCTATAAGCGGTGCATTTGTATCTTCTCCATCATAAATGAATAAATCGTCGAAGCCGTTTTCTGTTTCAAAAGAAAGGAAATTGAGCAATACGCACGAAGTATCGCCGGGTTCGGGGCATATTGTGGTGAGAATAAGTTCACCACTGGCATAATCGCCCACAGGTCCGCCGGTATCGGTAAAGGTACTGTCTGCACAAGTCAACTCAAATTCGATGGGTACACTACAATCAATTGAACTTTCTATTTCGAGGTTGATTTCTCCAACATCGGTGGTGTCTCCGCCTGAAAATTGAATGTGATAAGTACCACCGAATTGAATGCCTGTAAGAAATAAAACAGCATTACCATTTTCACTGCTAAAACATTCAACAGGCGTTAGCATATCACAGACATCACCTTCATAGACGCCGACATTGATATTCAATAATTCACTTTGGGCGGTGATATTCAATTCATTGGAAGCAGCGACAAAGCTGTACCATACATCTGCGGCAGGATTCGCCATAGAGTCGCCGACAAAGCAGTCCGTTTGTGCGATATAAGGCATTGACGCGCTAGCGTCCACATTAGTCAAACAAAATGACTGCGAAACAGAAGAGGTAAACGGACAAGGTGTGGGCGAGTTGAGTGTATCAAGGCTACAAGCAATTTCGCAATTGTCGGGCAAATCACATTCGGGCGTGAAACCCAAGCAAGGCGGAATTGTACCACATTCTACACATAAAATATCTGCTACCCAACCCGGGTCGCTCACACTTCCATCAGATTGGAAAACTACCGTGAGGCAGCTATCCGAAGCAACCACAACACCCGGAGAATCTGTATCCGTATATTCGCCGATAAGTGGCGCATTGGTATCTTCTCCATCGTAAATAAACAAATCATCAAAGCCGTTTTCTATTTCAAAAGAAAGGAAATTCAATAATACACATTGTCCGACGCTATCCGGTTGAGGACAAATGGTGGTTTGAATATTTTCGCCATTTTGATAATCATCATTTTCTCCGCCTGAATCTGTAAATACACCATCGCCACAATCCAACATAAATATAATCGGCACATCGCAGTTGGTAGATGTGGTGATGTCCAGATTGATTTCGCCCATATCATTTGCATCTGCACCTGAGATTTGAAGAAAATAAGTATCACCGGGTTGAATACCTTCGGCGAAAAGACTCACGCCGCCATCTGTGCTATTATTACAAACGACAGGAATGAGTGTCTCGCAAGAAGTTTCAGATTGATAAAGTGCGACACTTGCTGCGCTGAGAAAACTGGTAATATTGATGTTTAATTCATTGGATGAGGCTTGGAAGCTATACCAAATATCTGCTGCACCGTCGGGCATATCGTTTCCATCCATACAATCGGCTTGCGCTATGTAAGGCATAGTAGGCATTGCGCCCGTATTATCCAAACAAAATGATTGTGTAACAGGTGTGGTAAACGGACAAGGTGTTGGCGAATCCAATGTGCCTAAGTCACAAGCGATATCACAAGCGTCAGGCAGGTCGCAGGTAGGAGTCACGCCTACACAGGGAGGGGGCGTACCACAAGGCAAGCAAGTAATATCAGCCACCCAACCCGGGTCGGTCACACTTCCATCCGAATCAAAAACAACGGTAATACAACTATCAGAAGAGAAGACCAATCCCGGACCATCGGTATCAGTAAAGGCACCAATAAGTGGTGCATCAGCAGTTGGTCCGTCATAAATAAAGAGGTCATCAAAGCCATTCTCGACTTCAAATTCGGTAAAATTGACATACACACATGAGCCTGTACTGTCAGGATGGGGGCATATAATCGTGGTAATTTCTTCATTATTGGCATAATTACCATCCGGTCCGCCGCTATCATAGAATGTACCCGAACAGGTCTGAAAATCAGGCGGTGGAGTAGGACAAGTAAGCGCACACGACCAAGTCAATTCAAATCCTGCTCGCTGCACACCACCGTCAGAAGTAAAAGTCAAGGTAACACAACCTGTGGTCGGGATATTGAAAAACACATTTTCTGCCATACCGTCGATACTCTCAAGTAGCGGCGCGTCGGAATCTGCACCATTATAAATTGATAAATTATCGAAAATCGGCTCAATATCGTAGCTCACCAAATTGATGGAGATACATCCATGCGGCTCACTCGGACAAATGGCATATTCAAAAGATTCAAATACGCCGTAATTACCGTCCGGTCCGCCGGTATCATAGAGGACGCCATCACAATCGTCCACTGTTGTATTGGTGATGATGTCAGATGAAAATTCGTCGATACATAATTGGAATGTACCATCGCTCCCCGTTGTGGCAGCATTGATGCGGATGTAGTAAGTCTCCGACGGGTCGAGTGCCAGCACATCCAAGGTCACATTATTTGTGCCTTCGCCTGCCTGCGTACAAGTCAACTCGGCGAAGCCGCCACAATCTCCACGATATATAGCCATCTGTGGTTGCTCCATCGTCATACCTATCACATCTATGGTGACGTCGGTGATACTAGCAGTCGTTGAGAAAGTAAACCACACATCATTTTGGTCGCCATCCCAAGCCGGAAAGCACAGTATTGGAATACCAAATCCCGTACTCGTCGTAGCATCGGCTGTGGTAAACTCGTCTGCACCGGAGCAATACGCTTCTATGGAAGGAATAGCAAATGCATTGGCACATTCGTCGTTGACGGGTTGGCTAAACAGGTTGGAATTGACCATTAAGATGGTCAGCATAAGTATCGTTGCAATTCTCATAATAGTTAGTTAGGAACAAGCCGCGACTTGCCCGTACAGGAGCAAATTCAAGTTTATTTGTAAAATAAAATTTAAACGTAATTTGGATTTTATTTTTTGTTTAAACTTAAATGTACTGATAATCAGGTGTTTGGATTGAAAAAACGCTCACCTCTTGTCTCTCGTCTAATGTTTCATTCAAATTATTCGACCAAAATAATTCATTTTAAATGATTAAAAAAGAAATGAGCGTAATTTTGTAAATGGTAAATGGCAGATGGTGGACGGCAGACGGTGGATGGAATGTGTTTTTGGTTCTTTGACAATTTTTGCAAAACGTAATAGAACGCAGATTTAACGGATGATACAGATGACTCAGATTTTTTAGAATATTTTTAATTTATTTAAAATTTTATGTAAAATCATTTAAAAACCAATTCATAACAATTTATAAGTATATTTTTTTAAAAAATAATAACAAAAAAAATCCGCATAATCTGTATCATCTGCTAAATCCGTGTTCTATTTCGTTTGCTTTTTTTTGTAAAAATTGTCAAAAAGAACCGTATTTTTTGACAAGTTTATTTGATTGGCTGACACTTTATAAAATTAATATTACACAAAATGTAAGTCATCCGTTTACTAAACTTTTCGAGTTTAGTAAACGTAAGCATGTCGCCAAGACTTATAATGGACTAATAATTAGTGCTTTATGCACGTTTACTAAACTTTTTGAAGTTTAGTAAACGGAGGTCTAAATTATTTTTTCAAATCCCAAAAGTGTCAACTACTTTTATTATTTGGATGAACATGTCTATTTTTTTAATATTTTTTTTGATTTGAAAAATCTCTATACAATCTGTACTTTCGTGATTCTATAAACTTATAACTCAATTCACATGAAAAAAATAATTTGTACTGTACTATTAATGAGTATTGTAAATATTTTACTCGCTCAGAATTTGAATGTCGAATTATTCGATGTAGCCAATCGCGGTGATGCACGATATTCGGGGTCGTGGACTTATGTGGCACCGGACGGCACGGAGTACGGGCTTGTCGGAGCAGCTACGGGCTTGGCGGCATATCGTATTGATAATGCGCCGATTGAAGAAGTTGGTTTTGTGCCAGGTCCTATGTCCAATTGGAGAGAGGTGACGGTAGTAAAAGACCATGCTTACGTGACCACAGAAGGTACGGGAGCAGGGCAGGGGCTTCAGGCGATTAGTCTTGAATATTTGCCGGATAGCTTACATTTGGTAAGGACTTACAACAATTTTTTCTTTCGCGCACATATCATTCAGAGCGATGTGTATCATCCTGATTCTACCTACATATACGTCAACGGTGCGACTGCGCTGGGTACTCCCGAACCCGAAGGGGTGATTATTTTTGATGTTTCAAATCCTGCTGATATTCAGGCGGTTGGCGGGTATCATCCGTATTATATTCACGATTGTCATGTGCGGGGCGATAGGTTGTATGCCTCCGCGATTTATGAAGGTACGCTTGATATAGTGGATATTTCCGACAAATCAAATCCACAACTTTTGACGCGCATTAGTTACGGAAATGCTTTTACACATAGTTCATGGACTTCGCCTGATAATCGCTACCTCTACGTGTGCGATGAAGTAGATGGTTTGCCGATGCGGACTTTTGATATTTCGGATATAGATAATGTTACGGAAATCACTCAGGCTCAATATACGGCGAACTCCGCTGCACTTGTGCACAACCCTTATGTGCGTGATGATTTTCTATTTACTTCGCACAATACGGAAGGCTTGCGAGTCTTGGATATTAGTTGCCCGGATGTGCCTGTGGAAGTGGGATTTTATGATACTTATGCAGGAGCGAGCGGTGGCTATAGTGGCTTGTGGTCAGCTTGTCCCTTTCTTCCGTCAGGGAAAATTATTGGTGGTGACCGTACTGCGGGGCTGTACGTTTGGGAATTTAATGATACCAAAGCGGGGCATATTTATGGTATGGTGCGCGATTCGGCTTCGGGCGAAGCACTTTTTGCCGCTTCAGTGACTTTGACGAATACCATTCAAACTGATTTTGAAGGAAAATATGCCACCGGAGCTTTGCCCGGAACACATTCTATGACCTTTGAACGCGCAGGATATACCACGAAAATCGTAGATGATATTCAACTCCAAGCTAATGATAGTCTTTGGATTGAAGTAGAACTCGCCCCCATAGATGTCAGTGTAAACGAACCTTTATATACAGATTTGATTGAGGTTTTTCCCAATCCATTTGATGATAAAATTACAGTGGACATCTCTCAATTGCCTGTACGTGCAGAGCGATTTGTACTATATGATTTAACCGGAAAATTAATTAAAGAATTTATTTTAAATCATTCATTATCAAATCAATATAATACAAACGAATTGGACGCGGGTATTTATTTTTATGAAATTTTGAATGAAAATAATGAAATAATTGGAAATGGGAAAATGATTAAATGACGGGGTGCAGGTTACGAGTTAACGGGTTACGGGTTAAGAAACTCGCCTCGGTACAGTTCATAAATCGCCCATTTGGTTTGATTTTCATCAAGAAGATGATATTCAAAAAACATCCCGATTTTTGCAAGAACTTTTATAGAAGCGTGGTTATCACACATGGCGCGTCCTACGATTTTTTTTAATTGTATACTCTTTTAGGCTAAGAATTTAACATTTTGACGGTGGCTTTTGCGCTTATTTTTCACTTTAAAATCATTCATTTATCCCGATAAAATCACGCTTTCAAAGTAAAAACTAAGCACAAAATCCCTCACGTCAAAAAGCTAAATTCTTAACCTAAAAGAGTATA
>CALHBW010000183.1 GCA_937930625.1 uncultured Saprospiraceae bacterium
GTTTTGTACAGCATGGGTTCTCCGTCGTTCGGGAGATACTGAAATAAATTCAGTATGACGGTTGCTTTTTGATTTTTTACCTCATGTATAGTAGTATGATTTAACACTATTCAAACTATCTAACTAATTGATAATAAACCACTTGCAATCAATATATTTTATTCCTTTTCTATAATTTTAAGAAAAGGAACAGACCCTTCGGGTCTGCTCCCTGGTTTATACAACCACACTTTACTGCGAGTTGTACAGAATATTGGTTGTCTCCTTGTACCAACACGAAAAAGGAGAACCTCCAAAATCCGTAATGCCTTAAAAACACATCTACATGTGCTACATTTTTTGTTTTGTGTTAATTTTTGTTGATGATTAATAGTGTTTTCAATTGACACTACAAATTTGCACTTAAATGCGGCTCATACCAACTACAAAAAATTGCATTTTCCGACAAAAACATTGAAAAGTAACTAACCAGACAGAAGGCAATCAAATCTAAAAACGAATAATAGTCAGCACTTTAAATATTAAAACAAATTTATATTAGTAATTATTTTTCAAGAAAAAGGAGAGAAAAACAGGAAGGAAAAAGCTTAAACATCGGAACGTTGCAAAGGTTATTTGTAATAAATGGTCGAACAAAATTAGGTTCACAATTTTGTCCGACCACTTATCACTAATTGACGATGAATTTTCTACAAAACACCTCACCTTTCACTGTAATTTTCAAAATATACATTCCGGGTGATAAAGTAGATACATCAATGGTATTACCGGGTATTTGGTTCGTATGAACTGCTCTACCTGTTTGGTCGTAAATGCTCATCTGTTGGATGTTCTCACCATTCAAGTCGCCAATGTGCAACATATTTTCGACGGGATTCGGATAGATGCTGATATCCCTTCCTTCGTAGCTGACCTGAACGACATCAGTGTATTCAAATGCACCGTCAAAATCCACCTGCTTCAATCGATAATAGGAGATGTCGAATAAAGGATTTTTGTCTCTATATGTGTATGTATGCGCGGTCGTGGTCGTACCTTGCCCGTCTTGCCAAGCGATTTTTTCCCAATTGATAGCATCTGTACTGCGTTGAATTTCAAAACCTGCGTTATTGGTTTCGGTGGCGGTTTGCCATGTGAGTAGGGTGCTTTTGTTTTCTATTTTGGCTTGGAAATCGGTGAGGGTGATGGGGAGATAGTTGCACAAATTGACTATCTCCTCTGCACTGTTACAGCCCGGTGCGTTACTATGGATTTCGTTAGGTCCACCAAATTCGAGAAAATTACATATAGCACTAAAACCACTGTGGGATTGAGATAATTGTGAAGATAATGGGAAAATAGTACAAAAATCTAAGCTGGGGTTATTTGTGATTTGTACATATGTAATATTGTAAATAGCTACGGTCATATTCCCGACACCTCTCAAGGCATCATTGTCTAATATGTAGATGCCGCCATTTATGTCAAAATAATTGGATATATCAACAACTGCATCGTTATTTTTAAACCGAAAATCTCCACCTATTATATCTACATTGGACAAACCATTAATATTTGTCAAAAGTGGGTTGTTGCAAATGTCAAGATTGCCCTCAATAATTTGTAGAAATGACAAGGCATTCAAGTTAGTCAGTGAAGGAGAGGTGATAGTCAAGTTACCTCTGATTGACGTACAATTCGGATAGTTGACTAAAAAGCTATCTATGTCTGACAAGGAAGTAAAAATAATATCGTCCGTCGGGCAGGTATCTTCTAAGCCACATGCACCGAATAGCTCATCATTGGTGCTACAACCTGTTGAATTGTCATCTAAAGTACTCATACTTCCGCTTGCCAAATAGGTACAAATTCCATCATTCGAACATACAGATAAGTCTAGGTTTCGGGAAATATTCAAATAGGTGATATTCTCATAATAAGGCAGAATATCTAAGGCAGATATGTCGGTCAGATTTATATTTCTAATGATAGAGATAGTTGAAGAATCAGCCATACTTATCACCCCTTCCAAGCCCGATAAATTAGTTATGAAGGGATTGTTACGGATGGAAATTCCGCCTCCGGCATCAGTAAGATTGCTCAATACAGATAGACTAAGCAAATCATTATTATTCTCGATTTTTAAGCCCGGACCGGTTAAAGTAGTCAGATTTTGTAAGCCGGAGAGATTAATCAAATCACTATTACCGCGGACTATCAATTCTGACAGTTCTGTAATACCCTCTAAACCACTAAGATTTGTCAGTGAGCTATTGGAGGAAATGTTCATATTATCAACATTATTTAATTCTCCCAAGTAATCAAGGCTTACTAATGATGGGTTGGCAAAAATAAGAAGGGAAGATGCAGAATTGACATTTTCTAAACCTTTCAGACTTGTTAAGGAATTATTACTTTTAATACTCAATTCTGATAAATTGGTGATACCTTCCAAGCCCGAAAGATTAACTAAATTGATATTATTATCAAGATTCAACTTGTCAATATTTGTAACATTTTGTAATCCGTTGAGATTTTGCAAATCATGACTATTTCTGATAGATAGGTTGTTAACAGAAGTTAGTTGACTAAGCCCGTTTAAGTCAGCGATACCAACCACGGAATAATTAATACTTAGATTATTGAGTTCAGTACATTCGGGATAATCAATAGCGAAATTATCTACTTCTTCTTGTGTAGTAAATATTATATCGCCATTGGGTGGACAATTCTGCGAAAATAAACCACCACAAAAAAGAATAAAACATAGTGTGAATAGAAAAGTACGTTTCATGTCGTTAATTTTTAAGTGTGAATAAAATATGAATTTTAGTAGTTGTTTGATATTTATTTATACATGCAAATGTATAACAACTTAGATTTTTAAAATAGGTACATTTTTAGGCTTAATCTGCCTACAAAAAAGGCATTTCTTTTATAAAGGAATGAATTTAAAGGTATTAATTATCTAAAAATCAATTATTTAATAAAATAAAAAAATAACATTATATTATTTTTTATTTCAAATAAATTTAACTTTTAAATCTTAACTTCAATTTTGTAAGATGTAAGTATTTCTCGGAACGTTGCAAGGTAGGTTTGCGCTCATAATGAGGGCGAGCAAGAAATTGAATTTTGATGCTGAACATCAGTTATCCATTTTATTAATTACTCATTCCTTATAGTGTGCTATCCTTTACAGTCAATGGAAAACATCAACTGTAAAGGGAAGTAACACACTAAGTTTTTTTGTGCTAATACATACTGTTGGATGAAATTATAATGTCGATTTTTGTTGATACAAAGTTATTATCCGCCGGATATTTAGGAAAGCTATTTTTTTCATTTATAATTCATAGAAAACACTAAATAATACAAATTTAAGTTATTATTTTGTTTAATTACTAATTGTATTACAGTTCATTAGGAGTTTAAATTATAAATAATAAAATACGATAAAAGTGAGTAAAAATACCATTAATAAATCAAAATTAATACAACTAATCTCATATTTGGACGATAAGGATTATAAAGAATTGGGCTTATGGGTACGTTCTCCCATTCACAATAGTAATCAAATAGTGATTGATTTATACGATGTCATCAAACATAAATATCGCAACACAGATAAACCTATTGATACATTAAAAATCATGAAACACCTCAAAATGTTACCACGCACCGCAGGGGAAAAAGACACCTGCCCGCGCGACAAACAAGAACTTCGCCGTACGATGCACCTGCTTTCAGAGCAAATAGAAGATTTTTTAATCTGGAAAGCTACCCAAAAAGAAGTTGTTGTCCGCAAACGACACCTCATGGATGAACTTATGATACGCAGAGCTTACCCACTCGTAAATGCCGTCATGCGAAAAGCCCGAAAAATACAAGAAACTTCCCCACTACGCGATGTACAACATTGTAAGAATGAACACCTCTTGGCACAGATAGATTTATTTATGGCCGTCATCGTCAAAGACCGTAATGTAGTGCCTGCAATGAAGCACAATGTAGATACTTTACGGCGGTATTTCCTGAGTCAGCTCCTTCGTTATTACTGCTTTGCATCAAGTACAAACGCAAAATTTAAAACAAAAAAAAGCTACCCTATGATGGAAGTTTTAAAATCGTATGTAACTAACAGTAAGGATTTTGAATATTACACCATTCGGTTTTATTATATCTGTTTGGAGTTGGTACAAAAAAGTCGAATTGAAGACTATAACGAACTAAAATCTATGATATATACAGGAGAAACCTTTGACAATCATGAACTCAGACAGTTATTTACAGTTCTTACAAATTTTTGTGGACGAAAAATAACTGAAGGAGATAACCGATTTATGCAAGAAAGATTTGACTTGTACAAAGAAGTTTTGAGAAGAGAAATCTTGACAGACCAAGTTCAATTTTCGGCATCAAAATTTATTGAAATTGTAGAGACAGGATTAAAAGTCAATCAACCGGAATGGACCAATGAATTTATACAAAAGTAC
The DNA here is from genome assembly GCA_937930625.1 of uncultured Saprospiraceae bacterium. Taxonomy (GTDB): domain Bacteria; phylum Bacteroidota; class Bacteroidia; order Chitinophagales; family Saprospiraceae; genus JAHDEO01. The sequence goes on from CALHBW010000183.1 coordinate 4,476, forward strand.
AGTCCCGAACTCGGACCTAATCTGCGTGAAGACACTGTGAATTATTCCAAAGCCTTGTACGCTTTTCATTTCAATAAATATAATCTGGCACAAGACTTTTTGCACGCTGTGAATAAAATGAATTTATGGCTCATGAAAGTCCTACTTATTAAGATTTATTATGATAAAAATGAATTGACCTTTGATAATATTGACACGCATCCTATCAATTCAGAATTAGAAGCATTGTTACAGCTTACTCGTCCCGGCGGCAATACAAAAGCATCAGAAAGGAATCGTCTTTCTCGTAGCAATTTCGCTAATTTTTTTAAACGTATTCTCAACAGAAGAAAAAAAATTATCGGAAAAGAAATGGTAAGTATTGACAATATCAAAGCCCTCAAAACCGAACTCGCCGACATTGAACGTTTAGCAGAGCGCAAGTGGCTCAATGATAAATTGAATGAGTTGATGAAGAATGTGGAATCATAGCTATCTCATTTACATTCTTGGATTTAAAACAAAATGCCATTTTGTCTTATTGTGCGTTAAAATTCGGAAATAATGGCAGTCCATCATACATTTTCCATACAAAATGACTACTTTTAATCAGTGGGAATACGATTTGATTCACGTAAAACGATTTTGCAAATCGTTCCCCATTCACACGCGACGATTTACAAAATCGTTTTACGTTCTCATTAAATAAAAATATAAGTTA
>CALHBW010000184.1 GCA_937930625.1 uncultured Saprospiraceae bacterium
TCGCGTGCAAGAGTTGGGGACTGACATAATTCAGGTTCGTCGTATCGCAGCAGAAACCCAACCACTCGCTATACCACGCCGCAAAGTAACGGGCATCGGTGAGGTTGCTGATTTGGGCGGCTTTTATTTTTGTCTTTAGCACTTTATCGTTTTTTGTTCCCTCTCGCACACCCCAACCCTAAAGGGAGTCCGCCCACATACTGCTGTGGGAGAGCCTTCCTTTAGGAACACAAGGTGCGCGTAGGCACTTAGTAAAAGACAAATGTAGCTTTTTATTTATCACAAATAAAAAACCTTTACGATTTTGCAGCGTACTTTTTGCTTGTTTTTGGTGGCGGGTTGCCAAGTTGTTTCCCAGAGCCAGAGTAAAATGTTGTCGTATTCATATCCGAAATCTACGTGGCTTACTTTTCCGTTTGGTTCAATAATTAGTTCGGCAATGACAGGTTTTTGGCTTTTGTGCGGATATACGTATAGCTCATTTCGATTTTTGGAATTGAGAAAGTCGATGAGGTTCGGATATTCGTTGGGAGAAAATCGCGGAGGGGCATCGACTTCATTTTCGGTGAATATGATTTGAGTGGTATCTACACCTAAAGACAGTTTTTTACTGTATGCGAGAATGTCGCTATATGATTCGGTGGCATCAATACCTTTCTCCTCAAATAACAAACGCGAGACATTGAACGATATGGGAAAGTTTGTTTCCGGGAAATATTTAACGGTACTGCAAGTGTAGCAAATATTGATGTAGGCTTGTGGGCAGCCGCATTTATCCCAAAATACAATCCCGTGGTGCGGATCATGACAAGATATGTCCATATCCTTTTCCAGTAGTTCGGGGTTTTTTGTTTCGTCATAATATTTTTCAGGATAAAATAATTTATCCACATCCGTCTCCGAAAAATCGACACCTTCGCGATTCCAGACGGCACGATTGAGGCTGCCCTTTTCGTCTATGATGGAATTTGCATTTCTACCAACATACTCATTTGTGATACTTGATTTGTAGCCTGCAAAAAAATATCCTTTTACATAATCGTATTCCATGTGTTTCCAAGAGAGGGTTCTTTTGCAGATTTTTTTCTTTGGTAAAAATAGAGGACGAGAAATAACCCATCCCAGAAGTACGCCTAAAACTGCCCCCAAGACAAACATCAATATGGCTTTTACGATAGGTCTGTTTTTCATTATTTTAATTTAGATTTATTTTATTAATATTTATTTTTAAAAAATTTAATGAAAAATAACATTATAATCATATATTTCTACATAATTTTGGTGCATGTGCTTATTTTATTACAACTTAAATTAATATCAAAAAAACAATATGTCACCAAGCCGAAAATTTGAGTCTAAACAAGCGAGTAAATATGCATGACTTTGGATTCGTCAAATTCAAAGTTCTCACCAAGATAATCTTTTCTTTCAACACTCGACACTTACATCTACTTGGCACACGATAATTCAGTAGTACACTAATGTAACTGCCTGTATTTCTTTTTGTTTTATGTAGAAAAATAAATCAGGATAGAACTAATTTTAAAAAACTACGTACAATACTTCATTGAGGCTCATTTTTGGAAACATATTTTTAATACCATTTTCAATAATACCTATCTAATTGAAAAAGGTGTAAGAACAAAAAGTAAGAAATGATTCGGAGACATCTACTTTTCACGTTGATGTTCACTGCAAGCCTATGTGCTGCACTGAACCTAAACGCCCAACACGAATGTAACCTTTCTATCCTTTCGGTAGAATACGGTCAGGCGATATTGCCCAATACACTCGCCGGAGAATGTAAGCCCCAAAACACCTTAAATGTTGAGTTGCTCTACTCAGATGATATAAGTGATACTCTTAGAATAAATGGTAAAAATATCGCCATCACGGGTAGTCCTCAAACAGTACAAATCATGGGCATACCTCAGATACTTTTTATAGAATTGGTCGGTACAGAATGTTATCGTTTTGAAGACGTTGACTTGAACGGCTTGCCGTCTGCTCCTATCATGATGGAGGGCGATACAATTTTCTGTGCCGGAGAGACACTGCCACCAATTACTTTAGCCGGTCACGCCAATAGTACTTTCCATTGGACCAATAAGGACGGTTCTTGTATTCAAAGCCTCTTCTTTTCGGGAGCATATAATGAAGAATGGGTGTATCCGCATCCCGGAGAGTTTGCGGTGTATCAATACATAGATGGTATGGTGACTAAACCACTTCATATCAATATTAGAGAAGGGCTTACGTTAGAGATTGTAGGTGAACCGTATTTCTGTGAAGGCGATTACTCCACCCTCAATGTCGTTGTTAATGGAGAAAATATTACGCCTGAATATGAGATTATGTGGCGCACACCGATTGGTATAGAATCTGACGTCGTTAGTATTAATGCTGATTTTGATTACTTATATGTGGTTGAAGTCACGGATGTGAGTGGTTGTGCAGGCACTGCTTCTTTATGGATAGATGAGCATCCTGCACCGGATATCTTTATCTCTCAATCTACTCCATTCTGCCAAGGCTATCCTACTGAGCTAATGGCAACAGCTACCGGCACCGCTTGTTTGCAAGGCTGTGATTACAGTTGGCAAAACTCGAATGGAGATATTGTCGATACACAAACTACTGAAGTAACAACAACAGGTACTTACACCGTCACTGTTACGAGCATGAATGGATGTAATACGACTGAAAGCATTGTAATAGAAGAGAATTGCGAAGAAGTCGTCAGTATAGAAAATCCCGAAGATGCACATGTATTTGAACTCTATCCTAATCCCAATAATGGCATTTTTAATGTAGAATTTCCAAACAACCATGAACGTCATCTGACCTTATACAATTTACAAGGGCAAGCTATTTACTATATCAAACATATAGGGCAATTGGCGGGAATAAACGTTCAGCATCTATCATTGCCCGAAGGCGTGTATATCATGCAAATAGAAGACGAAGGAGTAATAACGACAGAAAGAGTAGTGATTATGTAGCAAATGAAATAGCGATACTCTATTTGTAGAAAAACAACAAAGGCGAATGTTCCACGTGAAACATTCGCCTTTTTTAGTTGATAGTTGATAGTGCATAGTGCATAGTGCATAGTTTTTACGCAAGACTATTTCACGTTAAACTATGCACTATGAACTATCAACTATGCACTATCAACTAAAACCCCATCAACCATTCTTTGAATCCTGCGAAGTCTGTTCCCATCTGTATGGCTTCTTTCTTTTTATCTGCGAGAATAGCCAATCTTTCAGGAATCTCAACCTTTTGCCCTATCGTTTCTTCTACCGTATCAATGAATTTAGAAGGATGCGCGGTCTCCAGAATCACACCTTGTACATTCGGGTTTTCTTTTTGATAGTCTTTAAATGCTAAATAACCCACTGCACCATGTGGGTCTATAACGTATTGGTACTTATCAAAGACTTCTTTTACGCCTACACAAGTCTCTGCGTCTGTGTATGCGTAGCCTGTGATGTCTTCTTTCATAATGTTCCACGTGGAACTATAAAGGTCAAGCATACGTGCAAAGTTGGACGGATTGCCCACATCCATTGCATTAGAAAGGGTACGTGTGGAAGGGCGGGGCTTGTATTCGCCTGTGGCAAGGTATTCGGGTACTACGTCATTGGCATTGGTAGCAGCAATGAAACCATGTACAGGCAAGCCCATCTTCATAGCCAAAAGCCCTGCGGTGAGGTTGCCGAAGTTGCCGCTTGGTACGGAGAATACCACAGGTGTTTGTTTATCCTTCAATTGTTTATAGGCTTCTATATAGTAGAATGATTGGGGAATGAGCCTTGCAATATTAATCGAATTGGCAGAACTCAAACGTTGTCGCTTGGTCAAATCCTTATCCAAGAATGCTTGTTTCACCAATGCCTGACAATCATCGAATGTACCATCTACTTCCAATGCGGTGATATTATGTCCCAATGTAGTCAATTGCTTTTCCTGCAAATGACTCACCTTAGCACTTGGATATAGAATGACCACACGAATACCCGGTGTCTTATAAAAACCTGCTGCCACAGCACCACCCGTATCACCCGAAGTAGCCACAAGGATAGTCAATTCCTTATCTTCTCCTTCATTGAAATGTCCCATCAATTGCGCCATAAAGCGCGCTCCGAAATCCTTAAATGCCAATGAAGGACCATGAAACAATTCGAGTATATGCGTCTGCTCATCCAATGTAACCACAGGTGCAGGGAAGTTGACTGCATGTTCTGCTATTTGCTTTAGCTTGCTATCAGGGATGACTTCTCCTATCAATGCCTTACAGACTTCATAAGCAATAGCAGAGAAGCTGTATTGCGCTATATTCTGAAAGAATGTCTGCGGCAATGCAGGTATCTCGGAAGGCATAAACAAACCGTTATCATCCGGTAAGCCTTTCATTACTGCTGTCTTTAAAGAGAATAAAGTGCTTTTATCTTTTGTACTGTATAGTTGCATTTTAATGATTAATGGTTAACGATTAATGGTTAATTTTTTGTGGGTGTTCCACGTGGAACATAGCACGAACTTATAGCTCGTATTAGCTTTGAACTTGAACTTGAAACTTGCGCTTGAACTTAACAAACCACTGCCCCATCCTGATTAATGAGTGACACATACACATTACTTTCAATCCCTTGTTTGGTAAAGACAGCTTGCATCGCTTCCCCTGCTTGTTCTGCGATGAGGCTGTTATTACTCAAAGCAAATATCGACGGACCCGACCCCGAAATACTACATCCCAATACACCACAATCCATTGCAGCAGTTTGCACATCGTAGAAGCCCGGAATCAATCCCGCGCGCTGCGGTTCTATAATCACGTCTTGGAGTGAGCGACGAATGAGGTCAAGGTCGCCCTTGCTAAAACCAATAATCAATCCACCAAGATTGGCAGCTTGTGTGGTCATTTGTTTGAGTGAAGTTTGCGGACTCAACATGTTGCGCGCATCCGCAGTCAAGACTTCTACATGCGGATATACGAGCGTAGTGTAAAGTCCATCCATCAAATAAACGCGATGTACATCAAAGGTGTCATTGTCCCGATTGAGGGTCATGCCTCCCAACAAAGACGGTGCAACATTATCCAAGTGAATCGAGCCGCCACTTGCCAATTGCTCTCCGGCAGATGCGAAGGGTAGGAGTTCCCATTTGGTGAGTGGATTACCGAGCAGATGATTGACAGCAACGACACCCGCCACTGCACTCGCCGCACTCGACCCCATACCGCTACCAAAAGGCATCTTCTTCCGAATCTCCATATTGATACCGACATCGGTTTTGCCCAAATGTTCCAACAATCTCGTTCCTGCCAAGCCTGCGGTATTCTTCATGGTCTCGCGTGGGAGTTTGCCTTTGTCTCCCGTAATTTTGGTGATGTGAATACCGGGCTTGTCGGTCAGCGTAGTGACCACTTCATCACCCGGTCCGTGTATCGCATAACCGAGTATATCAAATCCGCAACATACATTCGATACCGTCGCGGGGGCAAATACTTTTACTCCTGACATGTCTTTTAGTTCATAGTTGATAGTTCATAGTTCACAGTGAAACATCGTAGAACTCGTAAAGGCGATTTCAATCGCCAAGTGTAGCGTAATTTTTATTTGCAATCAACTGTAAATATTTTATTTTACAAATATAATTCATTCTTTACGTGGCGAATGAATTCGCCTGTACGGTATTCGCGGTCAGTCTGTAAAGCAGTCATTACGAAGTTCCCGTCCGCCTTGTAAAATCGTCAGTACAGAAAGTGAGCTTAAACAATCAACTTTTTTATATAAATTTATATTTTATTTATTTTTTAAAAACCAAATGCAAATGTAGTGTTTTTAAAAAATACCAAATCATAAATTTGAATTATAATGAATGTTGTATGCTTCTCTAATTTAAATTTAAAAATAAATAATATGTTTTAATAAAAATGAATTAGGATTTTATGTGTACATTTGAAATCATTAATGACGTTATAAAAAATAAACAATGAAAAAATTAATTCTAATCATATTCATATTTTTTAATATTCAAAAAATAAATGCCAGTTGTAATGGCGTAGCGGTTTCAATTTTTCCACATAGCAGCGAACTATCTCAGAATCCGGTCATCTTGATAGATTTCGTAGAAAAAACTTATAACATATATGATAAATTAAAAGAGATTAGATTTCATTTGGTGGATGACAAAGGAAGAGAAACAGAGCTTGAGGTATTGGAAAAAAATAAAGGAGGGAATACAATGGCACAAGTTTTACTCAAGCCAAAAAATAAGTTGAAGAAGGGGAAAAAGGTTGCTCTGAAAATTTCTAATATGCCAACAGACGGAAAACATTGGGCGTATTTTGTCGAAAGAATTCAATCAAGAAATTGGGAAGTGAAATTCAAAACAGATAAAGTCGCTCCTAAATTTGACGGAGATATAACTTTTAAATATGGTAGCAGTTCGACAGGATATGGAATGGAAGGAACAAGTAAGTTTTGGGACAATAATGAATACAAGCGTAAATTAGGTGCAAAATTCTATCAAGAAATCATTATTGAAGCCATTAGCGAAGAAGGAGAAAGATATTTACTGACCACACTAGGAAATTCATTTGGGTTTTATACCGGAATTTGTGGTTCCAACTTCAGATTAAAGTATGGTGAGGAACACCGTTTTAAACTCAGATTAATAGATTTTTCGGGCAATAAATCAGAAGAAATAAAACATGTCAAGTTTAAAGTGGTCGATAGAATCATAGAATTAAATTATCCTGACAAAGACCTCATTCCTGAAGGCATTGCTGTTGACTTGCCAAATAATGCCTTATACATGAGTAGTATTCACAAGAAAAAAATAACGGCAACATACATTCGAAGTGGCTGGACGGAAGATTTAATAAAAAGCGAAGAACACGGCTACAAATCAGGTGTTGGGTTAGAAATAAAAGACCATAAATTATTTGCATTAAGCGGAGAAGAAAAAGATGGTAAAACTGTATCTGATTTGTTAGTCATAGATTTAACGAATGGTGAAAAAATAAATGCGTATGAACTGTCAGATACTGTAAACCATTTTATGAACGACCTCGCGATAAGCAATGAAAATGAAATATACATCACAGATACCGAAAGACATTGTGTGTATAAACTCAATTACCCAAAAGGAGAAATAGAGATGTTTTTGGAAAATGAACAGATAAAATATCCAAACGGCATCACGATTTCAGAGGATAATAAAAAACTCTATGTAGATTCTTGGTCTCACGGTGTGCGGATAATTGATATTTCCACCAAAAAAATATTGAACGAGAAAAATAACTTGACTTCGGAAATAGGAATCGACGGCATGAAATATTATCAAGGCAATTTATACGCGATAAGAAATGGAGGCAATGACAGAACAAAGCATGGATTAATAAAAATTAAATTATCAGACGAGGGAGACGACATCACAGGAGTTGAACCCTTACTAATGAACGACCCGATGATGAATATTCCCACGACCATTGATATTGCAGACGGCACAATTTATATTTTAGCGAATAGTCAAATAGGTAATCTAAACCAAGAAACCAATGAGATAAAAGATAAAGACAAATTGACGAATACTTATATTCTGAAGTATAGAATAAAAGCCGAAAACTAAAATATACTAAATTTTAATAATACAACTATCAATCCGTAATTTCTCCCAACATATACCAAAAACCCCAAGCAGAAACCTATCTTTGCAGACCATATCCACAAATTTCAAAATATAAACCACATTCTACATCGGACAATACAATTGGAATTTGGTACTTGGAATTTCATTTAAGCATTTCATCATATAAGTATTTTTATGTTATTATCCATGACCGGCTACGGGCGTAGCACTCAAAAAATCGGTGAGCAGACTGTTGTAGTAGAAATCAAATCACTCAACAGTAAGTTTTTAGATTTGAAGGTGCGACTACCGCAGGGCTTCAGCGAAAAAGAAATGGAACTCCGCCAATTGCTTACTTCAAACGTCAAGCGTGGTAAAGCAGATATTTCTGTAGATATTCAGGAAGATGGTGTG
>CALHBW010000185.1 GCA_937930625.1 uncultured Saprospiraceae bacterium
GTTATTTAATTTGTAACTTTGCTTTTCGTTTACAATTATCCAAACATTTAAAAATAAAATATGATAGCCGCATTAAGATTGAATCAAGAAGTTGAAAATCAGTTCGAAGTAGAAAAACACCAAATTTTCTTTTAACTTGGCGTTCATACTACTATACATGAACCTAAAACCAGTACGTCATTCTGAATTTATTTCAGAATCTCCCAAGCCACAAGCACTATGTTAAATGTGAGCTAAAATCTTATATTTCACTCATAAACAACAAGCTACCTCTTTAGTGCAGCATGGTTTTTCATCGTTCGGCAGATACTGAAATAAACTCAGTATGATGCTTGCTTTTTGATTTTTACCTCATGTATAGTAGTATTACACCAAATTAAAAGAAAAAGCCGAATACGCATTGTATTCGGCTTTTTTTATATTTTGAAAAGTATCAATTTTTACACAAAATAAGCAGACATTGTTGTCCAGACGAGTATTGTCATGGGCACAAATACCAACCAAAATCTGATGTTTTTATAAAACTGCAAGCCACTCTCCATGATAACTTGTATCAGATTCCCCACAAATAAAATATACAACAGCGTCAATATTACCATACCGCGATTTTCAATTGTTATAAAAACGTTAATTCACCGTCATTATAAATACAAAAATCTCGCCAAAATTGCATTTTTTTAGTGTTTTGTGACGTGGATTCGTTATTCGTTGATTCGTTATTCGTTGATTCGTTATTCGTTGATTCGTTATTCGTTATTATTTTTGCTTCGCAAAAATGAATTTACAAATTAACGGATAACGAGTACACGGATAACGGATAACGAGTCAACGAATAACGAGTAACAAATCAACAAATAACGAACCCACTAATTCCGCTTCTTCTTTTTAAACAAGCCTCTGAACAAACCTTTTTTCTCTTTCTTTTTTTTCGGTTTTCTACTTCTGGCGGTTGGCTTTTTAGGGGTCGGCACTCTGGGTTTGCGAAGTGTTGGGCGTTCTTTTGGCGGTTCGTTGACGCGCGGTTTGTTGTTTTCCCATTGCGGTTTGATGATGGGCGGAACTTGCGGTTCTTGTATTTCTTCTTCTACCACTATCGCAGGGTCAACATAATCATAAGGCACATAGCCCGGACAATCCAGCAGTTCGACTACATGCGGTGGCGGTTCGGGAAATCGTGCTTCTTTGATTTCTGCAAATTGTTCGTCTGCATTTACTCGTTTAAAAAATTCGCCCCATACGGGTAATGCCATATTTGCGCCCTGACCATTACCAATGTCTCGAAATCGTACCCGACGGTCATCTCCACCAACCCATACACCCGCTACGAGTTTGGGCGTGATGCCCATAAACCAGCCGTCGGTGTGGTTCTGTGTCGTTCCTGTTTTCCCTGCAATATCATTGGGCAATTGGTATCGCCAACGCAGTCGTCGCCCCGTACCACTGTCGATAACGGTTTTCATCAATTCGACCATGATGAGCGCGTCTTCGGGGTCTATGACTTGTTTTCGTTTATAAATATTCGTCTTAAATTTTTCGATGGTTTTACCTCTGCGGTCTTCTACACGTAGCAGGTACGCGGGCGGTACATGCTTGCCACTATTAGCAAATGTACCATAAACCTGCATCATTTCGTACAGCGAAATATCCGCCGCACCAAGCGCGATAGCAGGTGTTTCGGGAATGTCTGCTTCGACGCCCATTTCACGCGCCAAATCAATGGTGTGATATACGCCCGTTTGCATAATCCATTGTACCGTAACGGTATTCGTAGAAGTCTGCAATGCGCCTTTCATGGAGTATTGACCGCCGTATTTATCGTCCGAATTTCGAGGCGTCCAATCTTGATATTCGGGGTACATAAATAGCTTATTGGGCATAAAAGTGCATGGGTAAGCCGCCGAATCCAAAGCTGCCGCATAGACGAGAGGTTTGAAGGTAGAACCTACTTGTCGCCTTGTGCGTGTGTGGTCGAGTTTGAAATTTTTGTGGTCGATACCACCTACGTATGCACGTACAGCACCCGTTTGCGGATCCATTGCCATGAAGCCGACTTGGAGGAATTTGAGGTAGTAGGCAATCGAATCTATCGGACTCATGGTGACCGATTTTTTGCCATTGACGGTAAAGACTTTCATCTCACGCGCCTTGCGAAAATCAGCATCAATATAAGCTGTCGATTTGCCTTGTTCTTTGAGGGCAAGGTAGCGATTGGAGCGTTTTTTGGCGGCATTTATCTTGCTCATATCACCGTCAAATGGGTCTTTTCCTTTCCAATGATTGAAAAAATCATCTTGCAATTTGCCCATGTGCGTTTGTACGGCTTCTTCGGCGTATGTCTGCATTTTGGAATTTATTGAGGTATAAACTTTCAAGCCGTCGGTGTAAATATTGTAAGGGTCGCCATTGGGCTTTTTATGTTCTTTGCACCATTCTTTGAGTTCCTTTTTGAGCGATTCGCGGAAGTAAGGCGCAAGTCCGTCGCTATGCGAAACGAAATTGTATTTGGTACGCATCGGCATACGTTTCATCTTATCGCGCTCGGCTTTGGTGATGTACTCGTATTTGTACATTTGCTGGAGTACAGTATTGCGACGGTCTTTGCTAAGGTCGCGATTGACACGCGGGCTGTACTTGGTGGGGGCTTTCAGCATACCCACAAGAATAGCATTTTGGTCAAGTTCGAGGTCTTCGAGCGAAGCATCGAAAAAGCGTCGGGCAGCCATCTTGATTCCAAAAACATCCTCACCGAAAGAAACTGTATTGAGATAAAGGGTAATTACTTCTTCTTTATTATAGGTATCTTCGATGCGCTTGGCGGTAATCATTTCTTTGAGCTTATTGGCTGGCATGGTGAGTCTGCCGTAGTTTTTTCTTTTGAATAAATTCTTTGCCAATTGCTGACTAATCGTACTTCCGCCCCCCGCGCTATCGTCTTGTAGCAACAAGGATTTGAACATCACCCGTGCCATCGCCCGGCGGTCGATGCCTCCGTGCTTAAAAAAACGTGCATCTTCGGTAGCGATGAGCGCGTCCTTAAATTCCTGTGGAATTTGTGCATAGGTGACATTAGAACGGTTTTCGAGGTAATAACGCCCCAATAATACACCGTCTTCCGAATAGACTTCGGAGGCAATCGGGTTTTGAATGCTTTTTAATTCGGCGCGAGTGGGTAGCTCGCCATAGCGTCCGTTCAATACAGCAAACACAAAAATTGTGAGTGCCAAAATACCCAAAACTGCAAGTGCAATTCCCGCCCAAAAGGTGTATTTAATGGCTTTGAATACGCCCGGTTTGTTTTGCTTAAATTCTGAAAGCATATGTGCTGTGTCGTGATTTCGTTAATTAGTTGATTCGTGTATTCGTTAT
>CALHBW010000186.1 GCA_937930625.1 uncultured Saprospiraceae bacterium
AATTGGATTGGATATAGACCCATACACAGACTATCATTACGAAGCCGTCACGCTTAGCTCAAACTGGCAAGTTTACACCATGAGTTTTATCATGAATAGCCCAACAGATAATAACACCAGTTTTGGTTTATATATGGGTGGTAATACCATCAACACTTATATAGATAATGTGAGTCTGCAAAAAGCGGATTGCGAAGGAGATAGCAACAACCCCCAGTCAGCTTATCCATCAGGCGTTCCTCATAGCATACCCGGCACTATCAATACCGCACATTATGATAATGGCGGACAAGACGTTGCATATCACGATACTTCCAACGATAATAGGGGAAATGGTATTCGTCAAGATGAATCTGTGGATACTCACAAATACAACAATTCACCAGACTATCTCGTTGGCTGGATTGCCGGCGGAGAATGGTTAGAATTTACTGTAAATGTACAAGGTCAAGAGCAACAAGAATATACTGTTTCTTATGAGGTAGCATCAAAAAACGGTGGCGGTCAATTCAGGTTAGAATATGACGGAGGTGTAACCGATAATATCAACGTAAATCCAACCGGAGGCTGGGGAGCTTTCCAAACGATAGAATCAAATAATATTTCTCTAAGTCCCGGAGTACAGGTCATCCGTCTTTACTTTATAAAACCCGGCTTCAATATTAGAAACATTATTTTTGGAGCCCAGTCAGCTTATGAAACTCATAACATACCCGGAACTATCAATGCCACAGAATATGATAATGGCGGACAAGGCATTGGATATTATGACACTTCCGAAGATAATAGGGGAAATGGTATTCGTCAAGATGAATCTGTGGACACTCACAAGTACAACAATTCACCAGACTATCTCGTTGGCTGGATTGCCGGCGGAGAATGGTTAGAGTTTACTGTAAATGTACAAGGTCAAGGGCAACAAGAATATACTGTTTCTTATGAGGTGGCATCAAAAAACGGTGGCGGTCAATTCAGGTTAGAATATGACGGAGGTGTAACCAATGACATCAACGTAAATTCAACCGGAGGTTGGGCAATCTTCCAACCAATACAATCAAATAATATTTCTCTAAGCCCTGGACAACAGGTCATCCGTCTTTACTTTACAAAACCCGGTTTCAATATTAGAAACATTACTTTTCAGTTGAGTCAGCCAAAAGTGGAGCAAACACAAGATGTTGACCTATACGTTTATCCCAATCCGTTTAGCAACGAACTGACCGTAGAGCTACCCACAGAGATGGAAAGCGATGCTATGTCCGTTCAAGTTATAGACATCACCGGCAAAGTAGTATATGAAAGAACACAACTCAATGCCGGTCAAATCATACAAATCAAGGAAGAATTGTCAAATGGTTTTTATATTCTGAAATGGTCGGATGAGAAAAATAAAATGTCTGCCACACGGAAGATCATTAAACAATAAAAATGGTGAAGTTATTATTTAAACATTATTAATGCGAATCATTCATAGTTGAAAATTAGTTAATGTTTAATTAAAGAATAAGGGAGTAATAGGTTGTACATCTGAACAACTTATTACTCCTTTATCAATCAATATCACACCAAATGCAAAGGCAACATATTCAACTCCCGTTTAACGGCTCGCCAATTTGGATAAAAGCGGTTGATATATACTTCTTTAGACTAAAGATTATCATTGTTCAATTGCTTCATTGTTAAATTGTTATTACGTTTTTTTGTTTCACAAAAAACTCATTTCAATCATAAAACAATCCCAATAGTTATCAGAAGTCGCTTCGCCGCGTTCCTTATAGGTTTTATATTTTTTAATAATATATTTTATTTGGTGTAAAATTAATTTTCTTTTTTACAAAAATTATCAAAGAAGCATTTTTTTTGTTTGTAGTCATTTAATTGAAGTTGAGCTTGCAATTGATTTTGAGGTTAAAAAAACCTCAAAGCCCTACCTCGCTGAATGTTAAAGTTCTCGGAAAACCGTACATTGCAGCCTAATTATTCGTTAAATATTAAAATACAACTTTCATTTATAAAATGAATGAGGCATTTTTGATTTTCGATTGCTGATTTTTGATTGGATTTTACTTCGCAAAATTTCACACAATGACATTCGCGTAGCGAATAAATCAATCAAAAACCAAAAATCACCTAATCAAAAATCACTCATTGGTTAATCATGAACAAATACCGTACAAATTTCATCTTATTGGTCGTTTTAATGTGCTTTTCCGTTGCAGGAAAGACGCAGGATGGCGGTATTTCTTTAGGTAAAAAAGAAAAAACAGTTGTGCCACAAGATAGTCTGCCACTTGTGGTGGCGGACACTCTTGCGCCTGTGGTCGATAGCCTTCCTACTCAATCCAAGCCCCCGCAGACGGCTACAAAGATAAGATATTCAAGTGATTCTCTGGATGTTCCGGTCAATTATAGTGCAGCAGATTCGATGATTTATGATTTGGCGGGAGAGCGAATTCATCTTTATGGCGGTGCATCGGTGGAGTATGAGTCAATGAGTCTGAAAGCCGAGTATATCATTTTTGATATGGCAAATGATATTGTCATTGCATCAAGTTTGGGCGGTAAAAAGGCAGAATTTGTGGACGGTACACAAGAATTTAGCTCGGATAGTATCAAATATAATTTTCGTACACAAAAAGGAAAAGTATATCAAGTTCGGATAGAGGAAGGCGATGGATATTTGCTGTCGAATAGCGTCAAATTCGACATGCGTAGCCAAAAACACGCGCACGAGGATGATGTCGTATATGCCGAAGGTACAATTTATACGACTTGCGACCATCCCGAACCGCATTTCGGTGTACGCAGCCGCAAAGCGAAAATCATTCCCGACAAAATCATCGTCGTAGGTGCATCCAATATCGAAATTGAAAATATACCAACGCCTATAGTCTTGCCTTTTGGTTTTTTCCCACTCAAAAAAGGACGAAGAAGCGGCTTGATTTTTCCGCGCAATTACGAGTTTTCGCCCAAACTCGGTTTTGGTTTGCGAAATATCGGCTACTACAAAGCCATGAATGATTATTGGGATTTGCAGGTAACAGGCGATATTTATACGCGCGGTACATGGCGGCTCAATACGCGCACCTCTTACAAAAAACGCTACAAATATACCGGAAGTCTTGCTGTCGGCTACTCGCATCAACGACTTGATATTCCTGAAATAGAACCCCGACCGCAACGCGATTTCAATATTCAATGGACACACAATCAAGATGCTTCCGCACACCCGACGCGCACCTTCCGCGCAAGTGTCAATTTTGGTACAGGAACGTATTTTTCAAATAATTTTAATGATGCACAAAGCGTACTTCAACAGACTTTAAATTCGAGTGTTTCGGTACGCAAAAAATTTCCCGGAAAGCCTTTTACGCTTTCTGCCGGATTTTCGCACAATCAAAATACACGTTCCCGCCTGATGACCATCAATTTCCCCGAAGTGACTTTCAATATGACTCAAATCAATCCTTTTGAACGAAAAAATAAGATAGGGAAAGAACGTTGGTACGAAAAAATCACCTTTTCATACAACACCAATTTAAAAGGAATAGCACGTACAAATGATACTTTAATTTTCCAAAAAGACCGCCTTGACGAAGCCAATCTCGGTATGAAACACGACCCGCGTGTGGGGATGAATTTCCGCATATTTAAATACATCAATGTCAATCCAACTATCAATTATTCGGAAGAATGGTACCTCAAAACCCGCGAATTGGATTTTGACGCGGACTCTATTTTTAATCGAATTATTGAATATGAATACGATGAAAATGGCAATATTAGACTCGACGCAGACGGCGATTCAATTATCAATACTATCACAGATGAAGTGATTTTCGGTGAAATTGACACGACTTATAGATATGGATTTGCTTCCTTGCGGGAGGTGTCAGGTGGTGTGAGTTTTAATACGCGATTGTATGGGATGTTGCCGCTGGGTAAGCAAGGGCAAGCCATTCGGCATACCGTCACGCCGAATGTTTCGATGAATTTTTCGCCCGATTATCTCCGACCATTTTGGGGATATTATGATAGTATTCAGGTGGACAATCGGGATATTGATGACAAACGAATTTATTCTCGTTTTGATGATGGCGTATTTGGCGGCGCGCCCTCGCGTACGCGTCAGGCGTCGATTTCCTATGGAATTACGAATCAATTGGAAGGGAAATTTTTTAGTAGAAAAGACAGCACAGAACGCTTCAAAAAAGTTATGCTTATCAATCAATTGAGCATCAATAGTTCCTATAATATCGCGGCAGATTCATTCAATATGGCGAATATTCGGATGAGTGGAAATACGAAGTTTTTTAAGGTGATTAATGCGAATTTTGGTGCGAACTTTGACCCCTATGCACTCAATAGTGTCGGCAGGCGTGTTAACACTTACTACTGGAAAACCAATCGGCGTCTAATGCGATTTACCAATGCCAATTTGACGCTCACCACCCGCCTGAATCCGCAAGATATTAGTAATGCTTTTGGTAAAAACAAAGGTGAAAAAAACGAACGTCGCCCTTCTAACAAGCAGGTGATTAGCTCCTTGAGTTTCACTTATGCCTTCAATATTTCCAAGCAATTTGAAAACGGAAAAGACACCCTCAAAGTCACCCGAAACAACATTGGACTCAGCCGTACCACCCTCAACCTGACAGATAAATGGCGCGCAGACATCGGTAGTATTGGTTATGATTTTGTCCGCAAACAAATGACCTATCCCGACCTCTCGCTCTATCGTGATTTGCACTGTTGGGAAAGCGGATTTAGTTGGCAACCCGAACGTCGTACTTTTGCATTTTTCTTGCGCGTAAAACCGGGAACACTTGACTTCCTGAAAGTTCCGTATGCGCGGAATCGGGTTGACCCGTTTGAATTTTAGAATGAGTAGATGAATAAATGACAAAATGAGGGCATGTTTAGAATTGTAATTGACACTTTTATCTTGAAATTAAAATAATGTAAAATGTAAAATAATAAATGTAAAATGTAAAAGTTGTAGGACGCGAGGTGTTTTTATTTTATTGATTTTTAATTTTTTGAATAAATAAAACGAAAATGTATTGTACACGTACTACAAGCACTTTTACATTTTACATTTATTATTTTACATTTTACATTTCAGAAAAGTGTCAACTACCTTTACAGCAAATTTAAACATGCCAAAATGAGTAAATGTTTTTGACATATTTTATCATTATCTCATTAGTATTTACTCATTTATTCATCTACTCATGTACTCATTTTTTTATGAAACTCACCTACTATATCATTCCCATTTTGCTGCTATTTTCCTGCACCAATCAAGAAACCGAATTGGTACTTGACGCATCGCAACTCCGCGAAATTCCCGTCCCATGTACACACGCAGGCGAGCCAAATGTATTCGTTTCCGAAACCGGAACGACCTATCTTTCGTGGATTGAACACCTCAATGACAGCATCGTAGCATTACAATTTTCCACATTAAAAAACAAGAAATGGACAGCTCCGAAAAAGATTGCTTCCGGCACAAATTGGTTTGTCAATTGGGCAGATTTCCCTTCATTGGCAGCGTATGAAGATGATGAAAAATCATTAGCAGCACATTGGTTGCAGAAAAGCGCGAAAGGAACTTACGATTACGATGTCCGCATTGCTCAATCGCAAGATGGCGGCGCGACTTGGCAACCTTCCTTCATTCCGCACCGCGACGGTATCGCCGCCGAACACGGTTTTGTGACGATGCTGCCACTTTCATCAGATAGAATGTTTGCCACTTGGCTCGATGGCAGACACACAAAAGGAGATGACCACGACGCACACGGTCACGGACATGGCGGAGACATGACGCTCCGCGCAGCAACCTTTGACCCACAAGGTAATTTGTATGATGAAACAGAACTCGACCACCGTGTTTGCGATTGTTGCCAAACGGATGCGACACTGACCGACGATGGAGTCGTCGTGGTTTATCGTGACCGTTCGCCGGACGAGGTGCGCGATATTTCCATCGTCCGAAAAACTGCTGAAGGCTGGCTGCAAGCACAAACTGTACATGCTGATAATTGGGAAATTGCAGGTTGTCCGGTCAATGGTCCGGCAGTGGACGCGCTCGACAATCATGTGGCAGTCGCGTGGTTTACGATGGCAAATGATGAAGCGCGTGTGTTTGTTATTTTTTCGGAAAATGGTGGACGTACATTCGGCGAAGCAGTTCATGTAGATGAGGGCAGTCCGCTTGGTCGTGTGGATGTTTTGTGGCTCAATTCACAGGAAATACTCGTCACTTGGATAGAAGAAACGCCCGACCAAACGACCATCAAAGCCCGTCAAATCACAGCCAAAGGCGAAGCAAAACCATCATTCACCATTACCCAAACAGACGCCGCACGAAAGAGTGGTTTTCCGATTATTAAGAAAAATGAAGAACAAATCATCTTCGCATGGACGCATGTAGATAGCCTGACTTCTGTGCGGACGGTGGTGACGGATTTGTAATACTGCAAAAATGTAAGCAAAAAGATGAATTAATGTCTCAAATACTTTATCTTTGCTTGTGTCATCGAATTAGTTTAATTTCAATTCAATCATATAGCAAAACAGCCAATTCTAAGCAAGAATGAACGAAAAAAAACTCATACAAGCATTAGGATTTAATCCTAAAGAAAATACTTTAGGAATCTTTCATAAGAAATATGACGGTTATGCTATTGAGGTTGATTTTGATAAAAAACAACTCAATTTTGGCGATAAAATAAAAGCGGAAAATAAAACTACTCAAAATTTTTCACAATCTGAAAATTGGGTTGTTCTTGAATGTGTAAATAGGTTATTAGAAAAAGGCTATCAGCCTGAGCATATCACGTTAGAAAAAACTTGGAAGACCGGACATGGAACAAGTGGGCGTTTGGATATATTGGTAAATCGTGAAGACGGTAGTACTTACCTGATGATTGAATGCAAGACTTTGGGGAAAGAATACAAGAAAGAATTAAAAAATCTGTACAAAAACGGGGGACAACTCTTCACGTATTTTCAACAAGACAAAGCAGCAGACGTTTTGATGCTTTATGCCTCAATATTCAACGGCGAGGCGATTCAGTATGAAAATACGATTGTAAATATCGAACCTGAATATAGAGAAACATCGAATGTTAAAGATTTTTTTGACCGTTGGAACAAGCTGCCAAAGAACAATGGAATCTTTGACCGATGGGTAAAGCCCTACAATTTTGAAAGTAAAGCCTTAACACCAAAAGATTTAAAAAATATTGAACAGCCGGATAGCAGTTTTATCTTTAACCAATTTCTGGAAATTCTAAGACACAATGTAGTTTCTGATAAACCCAATGCTTTCAATAAAATTTTTACCTTGTTTTTATGTAAAATTTATGACGAAAAACATACTCATCCTAATCAGGAATTAGCCTTTCAATGGTTTTACACCCCTTATGAGTACGAGGGGATTCAGTACCCACCTGACAACCACGTATCATTTCAAAAAAGACTGACAGATTTGTATGCTAAAGGCATGAATGAGTTTTTGGAAAAAGAAGTGACTGATATATCTGATGCTGATTTTGACAAGAAATACAAACACTCAATTGAAGAGCATGCACACCAAGAAATTAAAGACCTTTTGACCAAAATACGGCTTGAAAAAAACAATGAATTTGCCATCAAAGAAGTCTTCAATACAGATTCATTTGAAGAAAATGCAATCGTTGTTAAAGAAGTTGTCGAATTATTGCAAGGTTACAAAATCCGCTACACCAAAAAACAACAATACCTCTCCGATTTTTTTGAACTTTTGCTCACCACAGGTCTCAAACAAGAAAGTGGTCAGTTTTTTACGCCTGTGCCTATCGCTCAATTTATTATCAGAAGTTTACCATTGGATGATTTGACCCGTAAAAAACTGAAAAAAGGTGCGAAAAACGATTTACTACCGACCATCATAGATTACGCATCAGGGAGTGGGCATTTCATTACGGAAAGTATGCACGTCGTTCAGCAACTCATTGATGTGCAAAACCCCGATGACTACCTCACAGATACCGGCAAAAAAATTCGTACCTGGCAAGATGACCATTTTGAATGGGCTTTCAAATATATTTATGGAATAGAAAAAGATTATCGCTTGGTAAAAGTGGGTAAAGTCGGTTGCTATTTGCATGGTGACGGTTTAGCCCAAATTATACATTCGGACGGCTTGGGTAGTTTTACCAATACAAAAGAATATAAAGGACTACTCACTATAACAGACGAGTCTTTTCCAAAAGAAAACAAACAATTTGATGTCATCGTTTCCAACCCACCCTACTCGGTTGCTTCTTTTAAAAATAATGCCAGAAAATATTATAATGAAGATGATTTTGAAATTTACGACTACCTGACCGATAACAATAGTGAGATAGAGTGCCTCTTTGTCGAACGCACTAAGCAGCTTTTAAAAGATGGTGGTTTGGCTGGTATTATTCTGCCGAGTTCGATATTGAACAATACAGGTATTTACACAAAAGCGAGACAAATTATACTTGAATATTTCGAGATAGTGGGGATTACTGAATTGGGTGCCAATACTTTCATGGCAACAGGTACGAATACCGTTACTTTGTTTTTGCGCCGAAGAAATAATTTTGATGTTGCAAATATGAAAAAAATCGTCAAAAAATCCTTTACAAATTTACAAGACCTGAGCATCAATGGTATCGAAACCCCCTTGCAAAAATACCTTGACCATGTTTGGGAAAATGTTTCATTGGATGATTACAAGAGTTTGCAACAAAAAGTACCTAACAGGGAGATACAACAACATGGGATTTATAAAGCATATGACAAAAAAATAAAAACAAAAAATCAAGCAGAGAAGTTGACCAAAATCTTGGAGATAGAACAAGAAAAACTATTCTATTTCGTCCTTACATATCCGCAGAAAGTCGTGTTGATAAAAACAGGACAGAAAAATGCCGAAAAACAATTTTTGGGGTATGAGTTTAGCAACCGCCGGGGTAGTGAAGGCATACATCCCGTCCAACGCAGCAAAAGCATAGATGAATGTACCCGACTTTATGACATTAATACCTTTAAAAATCCTGAGAAAGCAAGCACTTACGTTTATAATGCGTTCAAAAATAATTGGGATATAGAAATCCCTGAAAACTTACAACAAAATATAAGCTATCAAAATCTGGTCGATATGCTTACATTTGATAGTGCTAATTTTGAGAAAAACATTTCACTTACAGCTAAAAAAAAAGTGAACTATGAGCACATTTGGAACGCCCCGAAATTATTTTTTCTTAATGAACTTGCAGTGATTAAAAAAGGAAAAGCAATCACTAAATCTAAAACCATAAAAGGCCTTATCCCTGTAATTGCCGGAGGAAAACAACCGGCATACTACCACAATAAATCCAATAGAAGCGGAAATGTCATTACAGTGAGTGCATCAGGAGCATATGCTGGTTTCGTCAATTATTTTTCCAATCCAATATTTGCATCCGACTGCAATACAATTGTCTCCGCAGATGAAGAAAAAACATCCACCCAATTCATTTTTCATCTTCTAAAATACATCCAACCAACCATTTATGCTCTGCAAAGAGGGCAAGCCCAACCTCATGTATATGCCGATGATTTGGCAAAAATAAAAATCCCGATTCCAATCAAACACGTACAAGAAAAAATAGTCGCTGAAATTGAAATCATAGACAAGCAACAACAAAAAGCAATCGAAAAGATCCGTCAGCAAAAGGTAAAAATAAAACAACTGTTTACCGAATTAAAATACACAACAACTTCTTTAGGTGACATTTCGAATTTTAAAAACGGATTGAATTATAATAGGAAAAGTTTGGGCGAATTAATCACAATCATAGGAGTCGGAGATTTTAAAGAAGACTTCTTCCCCAACCTTGAAAACCTTGAAAAAATTCAAATACAAGGTAATCTTCACGAAGACTATGAATTAAAACCTCAGGACATTTTAGTCGTTCGGTCGAATGGTTCCGCAAGATTGGTTGGCAGATTTTTATACATACAGAGACTAAAAGAAAAAACCTCTTTCTCCGGATTCACAATTAGAATAAGACTTCATTCAAAAGATATAAATGCTAAATTTCTATGCTATTATTTAAAGACAGATACCGTAAGAAACAATCTAATGAAAGATAGCAAAGGCTCGAACATAAAAAGCCTGAATCAAGGATTGTTAGGGGCTATTAAAATACCGCTTCTCCCACTCTCCGAACAAGAAAAAATAGTCACCCAAATAGAAAAAATAGAAACCCAAATCGCAGTACTTGAAACTCAAATAGCCAAAATACCAAAGCAAAAAGAAAAAATATTGAAAAAATATTTATGCTAAAAAATTAATCCCCTGCAAAGAGAGTCCCAAAGATACCAACCGCTAATTCAGCCCATATAAGAAAAAACACCAACAAAAGAACGACATACAGCACCACACGATAGCCAGAATTATTGACCTTCCTCATTATCATATCAAACAGAAATCCGACACCAAATAGCAACAATCCTGCAACCACAAAATCCCCAAAAGTCCACTTCACTTCATCCGTAAATTGCATCGCTATTAATGGTATGAGCAAAATAAGTGTTACTATTGCTACGATTGTGAAAAGTCTTTTATATTGCATCATCATTTTTAATGTGTTCGCCAAATGAATAATTGCAAATTCATAGAGAATAATTTATTGTTTTTAATTTTTATAAATTATTAATAATAAATAAAATACAAAGCATGATTTTGAATCAGTTATCAATTCTACATTATCAATTATCAATTTGGCGAAGACATTGCATTTTCTACTCCAATATCATTTTTTTTACCCATTTTTGCAAAAAAATAAAATAAACCATGCAAAGAAAATTCTACATTCCATTTGGCGAAGCTCCATCACAATCTATTGATTATTTGTTGGGCATAATTTATGACGCGCGTTCTGTTACGCTGCGATTGACAGAAGGCATTAGTACAGAAGAATTGCATTGGCAATATGCTGAAGGCTGGAACACCGTCGGGGCATTATTATCACACATTATTTCGTGTGGACATTTTTTTCGGATTTATTTTATAGAAAATCGCGAATTGACCGAACAGGAAAAAACAGAAATTATACCGGGTTTGGAAATGGGTGAGTATATTCCCGAACTCATGACCGACCAAGCGATTGAATATTATGCCGAAAAAATGAAGGAAGCCACTGATTTACTCATTGAGGCGGTCATGCAATTGAGTGAAGAAGAATTTCACGCCCGACGCGACGGCTACGACCCCGAAACCGGTTGCAATTTGGCTTGGGTACTCTATCATCTTGCCGAAGACGAGGTACATCACAGAGGGCAGATTAGTTTGATTCGCAAATTGTATCGACACGCACAGAGCGCGTAAGAAACGCGAAATAAGGGCGTGATTTCATCAAAATATTGGCAATAAAATCGTAATTTGCAGCCCCGAAAATAAGTTCAAGTGCAAGTATCAAGTTCAAGTGCAAAAACAGACTTGAGCTTGATACTTGAACTTGAACTTGAACTTGAACTTTCAAATTTATGTCCAATTTCGTAGTATCTGCTCGTAAATACCGTCCCATGCGCTTCGATGATGTGGTGGGGCAACAGCACGTTTCGCAAACGCTCAAAAACGCTTTGCGAAACGAACAAGTTGCTCATGCCTTCCTCTTCTGCGGACCGCGCGGTGTGGGCAAGACCACTTGTGCGCGTATCTTGGCGAAGGTACTCAATTGCGAAAACGTGACTGCCGATTTTGAGCCATGCGGCGAATGTGCAGCTTGCGAATCCTTCAACGAAAACGCCTCATTTAACATCCACGAACTTGATGCTGCCTCCAATAATAGCGTCGAACACATACGCGCCCTCACCGAGCAAGTACGTTTTCAACCCCAACAAGGAAAAAAGAAAATTTATATCATTGATGAGGTGCATATGCTCTCGCAGGCGGCTTTCAATGCCTTTCTGAAAACATTGGAAGAACCGCCGCCGTATGCCATCTTTATTCTTGCGACTACGGAGAAACACAAAATCATTCCGACGATACTTTCGCGTTGTCAGATTTTTGATTTCAAACGCATTCAAATCCCTGAAATGGTCGCTCATTTGCAAAATATTTGCAAAGAAGAAGGTATTGATGCGGAGAAAGATGCGCTGCATATTATTGGTCAAAAAGCGGATGGCGCATTGCGTGATTCCTTGTCGATATTTGACCGGATAGCCAGTTCTGTTCCTGATAAAAAGATTACCTACGATAGTGTCATTTCCAATTTGAATATCTTGGATTATGATTATTATTTCAGGGTAATGGATGCGATGTTGACAGAGGATATTTCGATGGTGATGTTGATTTTTAATGAGATTGTCAACAAAGGTTTTGAGCCGGATATTTTTATCAACGGCTTGGCAGGACACTTGCGAAATTTGCTGATTTGTAAAGATGAAAAAACGCTAAAACTGCTCGAAGTCGGCGAAAATGTACGCGTCCGCTACCACGAACAGGCAAAGGTTTCGTCGATGTCATACTTGCTCACTGCCTTGAATATCGCCAATGATTGTGATGTCAATTATCGTATGGCGCGCAACAAACGCCTACATGTAGAAATGTCGATTATCAAGATGGCGTTCGTCAATCGTGCCATTGAAATTGCAAATAATCCGCCAACGAATATTTCGCAGGAAAAAAAAACTCCTGACCTAAACGGAAGCCAACAAAAACCATCTGCTCCCCCAAAAACGCCTGATAATTATCCCGAAAAAAACACAGCTGCACAAGTACAAGAAGCAACACCTCTGCCTCTGCCAAAACCGACTTTTGGAGGCGGTAGTTTGTTGGATAAATTAAAAGCTGAAATAAAAGAAGACGAACAAAAAACCACCGAAATACCCGATTTGCTCAACCAAGAAAATCTCGAATCGGCTTGGGCAACATTCACAGAGCAAGTCGAATCTCCACTCATCAAAGGGCAATTCAAAACCTCAAAAGTGAAGCTCGACGGCGAGACCATTCGTGTAGGCACAAGCGGGAAAGTTGCTAAAGAATCTATTCCACTCGAACCCGGACTCATGGTGTTTTTGCGAGAAAAACTCGCCAGTAAAACCCTCAAATTAGAATGTTACATCGACGAAGACCTCAAAAAAGCCATCGAAACAGAAGCTCCAAAAGCACCCGCCGCACCACTCACCAACATGGATAAATACAAAGTCCTTGCAGAAAAAAACGCTCATTTAGATGACCTAAGAAAGCGTTTTGATTTAACTTTTGATGAATAGGGGCGTCAAAAAATGAGTAAATGAATAGATGAGTAAATGAGTAAATATTAATGTGTTAAGAACATTTACTCATCTACTCATTTTGTCATTTACTCATTGTATTCACTCCCCAAAAAGATTCAGTCCGCGCACCCATGCTGTAGCCCAAATGAATATCAGGAAAGCCGCTGCACCTCCGAATTGTTGCGCTTCTACATCAGGTCCCGGATGGGTCATGTGAAACATAATCGCGCCGCCAAAGTAGGCACTCAACATCAGCGCACCAAAGCGCATCGTTTTGGGAATGATAAATAAGATGATAGACGCCAACTCGCCCAAGCCGATAATCATTATCCAATCTTTCAGCCCGTTGGAACTTAATAATGTGACAACTTCTTCACGACCAATGAGTTTTGCCACCGCACTTCCAATAAGAATTAAGGCAAGCAAGCCCGTCATCACCCAACCGATGTTTTTTCTTGTAAGATACTTCTTCATAGTGATTCTTTTTATGTAGAATAAAAGTAATACTTTTCGGCGAAATGATGTATATAAAGGACGATTTATTCGGTAACGGCTACCTTCGGACAACCACATTTACCCGCCGCACAACTACTCACTCCAATAGCAAATGTAGCTAAAAGGACAAAAACCAGAATTTTACGAATATTTTTCATCATTCAATATTTTTTAATTTTTAATTTGATTATCTTTCAAGCCCTTCTAGTCAGACGAATCCCCTTGCTTAGAACGGATATTTTATACAATAAATCACGACATTTCGTGACAACCTTCGTCTGCCGAGTAAACACCACAAATAAACTTGGACGCATAGCCTAAACTTAAACTTAGACTTAACATGAAGTTGACACAAGAAATACGCGAATGTACCCACTGCGAAGCGCACCTGCCAATGGGCTGCAATCCTGTTTTTGAGATACACAAAAATAGTAAAATTGTCATTATCGGTCAAGCACCGGGCATTGTCGTCCATCGAACCAATATTGGTTGGGACGACAAAAGCGGTGACAATTTGCGGCGGTGGTTGGGCGTGACGCGTGAGCAATTTTACACACCCGAACTCTTTGCTTTTCTGCCGATGGGCTTCTGCTATCCCGGACGCGGCAAGTCCGGCGACCTACCGCCTCGTCCCGAATGTGCCCCAAAATGGCATAATCTTGCCCTTGCGTCCATGCCTGATATTGAATTGATTTTATTGGTTGGAAAATACGCACAAGATTATTACCTGAAGGACAATCCACACAGAACACTCACCGAAACCGTCCGGCATTACGCAGATTTTTTACCGCGACATTTTCCTTTGCCACACCCTTCTCCACGCAATAACATTTGGATGAAAAAGAATGATTGGTTTGCAAAATCTATACTCCCCGAACTCGCCACATATATTCATAAAGCAATTCATGTGAAATAATGCCATATTTCCAAAAACTACCCTTATTTTTGTGGGCGAAAAGCATTGCTTCATTGTTGAATGGTTTCATTGTACTTTTTTTGCGAAGCAAAAAATATAAACCATGAAACCATGAAACAATCGAACCATAAAACCATAAAACAATGAAACCATGAAACAATCGAACCATGAAACAATGAAACCATAAAATTATGACAAAAAAAATTCATTCAGCACTCATTTCAGTTTATTCCAAAGAAGGGCTTGCGCCAATTGTAGAAGAATTGCACCGACTTGGTGTAGAAATATATTCGACAGGTGGTACGCATAAATTCATTGAAAGTCAGGGAGTTCCGGTCACGCCTGTGGAAAGCTTGACTTCGTATCCATCCATCCTTGACGGGCGCGTCAAGACCTTGCATCCGAAGATATTTGGCGGTATTTTGGCACGTCGGGAAGCCTCACATCTCAATCAACTGGACGAGTATGAGATTCCTGAAATTGACTTGGTGATTGTTGATTTATACCCTTTCGAAGAAACAGTCGCAAGCACTGATAATGAAGCCGAAATCATCGAAAAAATCGACATTGGTGGCATTTCGCTCATTCGTGCAGCCGCCAAAAATTATAAAGACATTGTGGTCGTGCCTTCGCGCCACGAATACGATGATTTTTGGGATTTACTCAAGGCAAAACAAGGCGAATCTGACCTTGAAGACCGCCATCGTTTTGCCCTCAAATCCTTTATTGTTTCCTCGCATTACGACACCGCTATTTTTGATTATTTTGATAATAAAGAACAATATTTTTTCAAAAAAAGCATCCACCAATCGCGCACACTGCGTTATGGCGAGAATCCGCATCAAGAAGGGATTTTTTATGGCAATCTCGAAAAAATGTTCACCCAATTGAATGGCAAAGCCTTGTCGTATAATAATTTGGTGGATATTGATGCGGCGGTATCTCTCATGCGTGAATTTCGTGATGCCGACCCCACATTTGCGGTACTCAAACACACTAATGCTTGCGGCACTGCCACGCGCCCGACCACATTCGAAGCGTGGAAAGCTGCCCTTGCCGGCGACCCTGTTTCGGCTTTTGGCGGCATTTTAATTTGCAATAAAAAAATTGATATAGAAACTGCTACGGAAATTAATTCGCTGTTTTATGAGGTCTTAATTGCGCCTGAATTTGCGGAGGATGCACTCGAATTATTGACCAAAAAGAAAAAACGCGTACTACTACAAATCCATACATTTGATGTACAAAAACGCACTTTCAAAAGCCTCTTGAATGGCGTCATCGAACAAGACACCGACCTGCAAACCGAAACCGCCGATAATTTTGAACTCAAAACAAAAAAAGCACCCAATGATGCCGAAGTAAGCGATTTATTATTCGCTAATATTTGCGCTAAACATCTGAAATCCAACACGATAGCATTAATCAAAAACCAACAATTGCTCGGTATGGGCTGCGGACAAACCTCGCGCGTGGATGCACTCAAACAGGCGATATTGAAAGCGAAAGGTTTTGGTTTTGACTTGCAAGGTGCGGTCATGGCGTCGGATGCCTTTTTTCCGTTTCCTGATTGTGTGAAAATCGCGCATGAGGCGGGTATCACGGCAGTCGTGCAGCCCGGCGGTAGCATCAAAGACCAATTGAGTATTGACGCTTGTGATGAACGTGGTATGAGTATGGTCTTTAGCGGAACGCGACATTTTAAGCATTAATGTAGCGCGGTGCTTCCAGCCCGCGTCTCGCGTATATTTTGCAAAACTAAGGTGGAACGGGCTGGAAGCACCGTTCTACGACTGCGCGGAATGGAAGTGCCGCGCTACATTTATGAAAACCGTAAATGACATATTACTCCTCGGCGACCCGCGACTCTACGAAGTCTGCGAACCCGTGAAACGGGACGAGTTGCCACTTGTCGCCGAATGGGTCGCGGATTTGCATAGTGCAATGGAGGATATTCGGCGCAAATATCAATTTGGACGCGGGATTGCTGCGCCACAAATCGGCGTGATGAAGCGGCTGTTTTATCTCAATTTGGACAGACCTTATATTATCATTAATCCCGAAATACATGATGCAAGCGAGGCAATGTTTGACTTGTGGGATGATTGTATGAGTTTTCCGAATTTATTGGTGAAAGTCCGGCGACACCAATCGCTGACGTTGCATTATTTGGATGAAAATTGGCAAGCTCAAACATGGCGCGTCCAAGATGATATTTCAGAACTTATTCAGCATGAATACGACCACCTTAATGGCGTTCTTTGCACCATGAGAGCCATTAATAAGCAATCATTTAAATGGAAGAATAGTTAGAATGAAAATTCCAATGAAAATGAAAATGAAAATTCCAATGAAAATGAAAATGAAAATTCCAATGAAAATGAAAATGAAAATTCCAATGAAAATGAAAATGAAAATGAAAATGAAAATGAAAAAACGGTAGCTTTCCCTTATTCCGTTGTCGTCAGACGAATTTGCTTGTAAATAATGCGTATTGGCTTGGTCAAACCACCAACTTTCATAGCATCCTTCGTCTGCCGACTATGCCATACTTTAATCTAACACCACCCATTTTTTCATTTTCATTGTTATTTTCATTTTCATTGTTATTTTCATTTTTATTGATATTTTCATTTTTATTGATATTTTCATTTTCATTTTCATTCATTTCCATACAGGTATTATTGTCAAATGAGTGTCATTGATTTTAAATGTCAAATAAAAATTGTAATTTATAGCCTCGTACAACAAAAGCAGGTATTTTAGCATCTATGTTAATGAAGCAGCTTGCTAATTGAGGCTTTTGGTATTGAAATTGGTATAATATTGACAAATTCCAAAAAACAAATACCAAATACCAATTCAAAATGTTTGCACGCTACTGGTTTGATTCGTAATTCATTGAAAATTAAAAATTACAATAAGTTGTTGATTATTAATTAATTAAAAAAACGAGCTACCCGCCTAAGTTTGCTTGGAGGTACTACTCGTCCGACGAATGTTTTTGTGAAATACGGTGATTTGTCTCATAAAATATTCGCACTGAATAAAGGGATTCGTCTGACGAGTATTCGCTTAGGCAAACTTAGACGGATAGCCAAAAAACGAATAACGAGTCACCGAATAACGAGTTACGACTCCACTTCATTGGAATTTATTTTTTGGGAATTTGGAATTTTAGAAAAAAATGGCACGAATAGAAGATACACAACGGGAAAAGAAGAATAAAAAACGAGGATGGTTTTTCTCGTTTTGCTTTCACTCATTATTATTGCTGATATGTTGGATACCTTTTATGTCGGTAGATAATGAGCCGCAAAAAGAGGCAATTGTTATTGACTTGGGGTATATACCGCCGCCACCACCCCCGCCGCCACCTCCACCTCCGCCACCACCACCGGAAGAGGTAGAGCTGACGGAAGAAACTGCGGCAGCATCAGAAGCACCGCCGGAAGCACCCGAATTGCCACCGGCAGAAACCGCGCCGCCGCCCGAACCGGAACCAACACCGCCGGATCCCGAACCCGTACCCACTCCCGCACCACAACCCGACCCTGTGCCGGAACCTACTCCCATGCCCGACCCCGAACCGGAACCCGCGCCTGTAGAGACTGCCCCTGCGCCGAGTCCCGTTTCTGCACC
>CALHBW010000187.1 GCA_937930625.1 uncultured Saprospiraceae bacterium
AAATTGAAAATTGATAATTGAGAGTTGATAATTAATTTATTTTTTATTTCATAAAAAACTTAAAATAAAATGATTACAAATTATAAAATAAAATTAGTTATCAATTGTACATTCTCAATTCTCAATTTGGCGAAGACATTGACATATTGAAGTGAGTAAAAAATAAATTTCGGCTACCCCGTCTAAGGAACGCGAATACTCGTCAGACGAATCCCTTTATTCAGTGCGAATATTTTATGAGATAAATCACTACATTTCACAAAACCTTCGTCTGCCGAGTAGCATCCGCAAGCAAACTTAGACGGATAGCCGAAATTTTCTTCGTGTTCCCTAATCAATTAACAGCCAATTATTTAAATTAAAAATAAACATATAATTTATCTTTAAGACCTTCAACGATTTTGACAAAAAAAGGATGCAATATTCCATGAATTTTGTTACATTTGACAACGTTCACACCCGAACATTGTCTAACTTGCTGTAATGAAGACCATCTAATGAGATTTTTCTTATCAAGAGGCATCCTCTTTGTCCTATTGCTTTGGACTACCCAAACACTCGCGCAAATTTTACCTACATATACCAATGTGGATTATGTAGGTGATGATTTAGACCGACATCTACTTGATGTATATATTCCACCTAATCTTCAGAATCCGCGCCCCGCAGTCGTATATATACATGGCGGCGGCTGGGAAAATGGCGAAAAAAAAGGTGAACTTCGCAATGACTTAATCAGGCTCTATCAATACGCCAAATACGTAGTAGTGGACATCAACTACCGTTACAGCCAAGATAGTATCTGGCCCGCCCAGCTACACGACTGCAAGACCGCCATTCGCCACCTGCGTCATTATGCCGATATTTATAACATAGATACCTGTGCCATCGGTGTCATGGGGCACTCCGCCGGCGGACACCTTGCCGCCATGTTGGGTACTACCAATCACATCGACAGCCTTGAAGGATACCACCTCGGACATACGCAGCAAAGCAGTACAGTACAAGCCGTCGTCGATTTCTTCGGACCAACGGACTTCCTGAAAGCCGATGCACATTTCCCGCTCGCCCCACCCGATTCTTGCGTTGAGGTTACTGAATATTCAGCCCCCTACTCCATGACTTCCCAGCTTTTAGGTTGCCCTATCAACACCTGTCCTGAACGTGTTCAGACCGCCAATCCCATCACCTATGTCGATGGCAATGAGCCGCCTTTTCGCATATATCATGGTACTTTTGATTGCGCTGTCCCTTTGCATCAAAGCGAGATTCTTTATGACGCACTCAGGTTTGAAGATATTTTCACCGATTTTATTATCGTTGAAAATGCGGTACATGCCGACCATGTTTTTTATGCCAGCAATGCCGTAATAGCTTTTACCAACTTCTTTGTAGAACACCTCTCTGCTGCGGCTTGCGTCCCCACCGCCAACGACACCATTTCTGAAACCGATTTCAATATATCCCCCAATCCAGCTTCTGATTTTCTTTTTATTGATTTAAACGACGACATTCCTCCCCCTTCCATTCAAATCATAAATTCCAATGGAAAAACAATCAACACTTACAACGATACCACCATTGACATTCAATCCTTACCCAAAGGTATCTACTTCATTCTGCTCAAATTTCCAAAGGAAAGCATCACTCAAAAATTCATAAAAATGTAATCCCATATAAAGTATTTCACACAGCGAATTTTCGTTAATGAACAAAAACCCACGATTAGTATTTTAATTTCAATGAATGTCTTACTTTTGGTAAAATTTTAACATTCGCCTGTTAAAACATTGAATATAATTACACATATTGAGTTGTATAAGTTGCTAAAAATTAATGTTTTACATTAATTCAGACTTAAACTTAATCTTATACTTAAACTTACACAGATGGCAGATATCATCAGAATGCCGCTATTGAGCGACACCATGACAGAAGGTACGGTAGTCGCATGGCACAAAAAAGTAGGCGACCAAGTAGAAGCCGGGGAGACATTATTTGAGGTAGAAACCGATAAAGCTGTCATGGAACAAGACAGTTACTACACGGGTACGCTACTCTACATCGGCGTTCAAGAAGGCGAATCTGTACCGATAGATGCGGTCATGGCAGTCATCGGCGAACCCGGCGAAGATTATAAAGCAATGCTCGAAGCGGCACTCGCTGAGAATCCCGGCGCAGCTCCTCAGCCTGCCGGAGAACCAGCGACCGAGCCTGCTCCCGCTCCTACTCCGGCGGTAAGCGCACCTGCCGCACCTTTGGCTGCTCCTACACCTGTAGCTGCTCCGTCCGGTGGTAGAATCAAAGCTTCTCCTTTGGCAAAAAGCATGGCAGAAAAAGAAGGTATCGACCTTGCACAAGTGGCAGGTACAGGCGACGAGGGGCGTATTGTCAAAAAAGATATTGAAGCCTTCCTTTCGACCAGAACTGCTGTTGCTGTACCTTCAGCCGTTCCTATGCCCGTTGCCGCAGCGACTGCAATGGACGAAGATATACAGCTCAGTCAAATGCGTAAAACCATTGCACGCCGTTTATCGGAAAGCAAATTTGGTGCGCCGCATTTCTATCTGACGATTAGCATTGATATGGCGAAGGCGATGGAAACCCGCAAGCGTATCAACGAAATTGCACCACAAAAAATATCTTATAACGACTTGGTAATCAAATCCGCGGCAGCAGCTTTGCGCCAGCATCCTGCCATCAATTCATCTTGGTTGGGTGATGTTATTCGTAGAAATGGCAATATCAATATTGGTGTAGCCGTAGCTGTAGATGAAGGCTTGCTCGTTCCTGTTGTTCGCAATGCAGATGCCAAGACGCTCTCGCAAATAAATGGCGAAGTCCGCGAATTAGCCGGGAAAGCTAAAGAACGCAAGCTCTCCGGCGACGAAATGCAGGGCAACACCTTTACGATTTCTAACTTGGGAATGTTTGGTATTGAAGAGTTTACAGCGATTATCAATCCGCCGGATGCCTGTATCATGGCAGTCGGTACAATTACCGAAGAGCCGGTCGTGAAAGATGGTGAAATCGCCGTCGGGCATCGCATGAAAGTCACGCTATCTTGCGACCACCGTGTAGTTGATGGAGCTACGGGCGCGCAATTCCTACAAACATTCAAGTCGATTATGGAAGACCCGATCCGCATGATTGTTTGATGAGCTGACGAGTTGTTGATTTGTCGAGTTATTGAATTGACAAGACAGAAAATATTTGAGCCGTAAATTATTCTTACTGAATAATTTACGGCTTTTTTTATTGTATTAAAAATGATTTAATGCAACCGTTAAAAAAATCATTTGTCTTTATCAAATATAACCTAATTAGTAACGAGTAAATCATTTAAATCAATGAAAGTAATCCAAGTATTATTTAGCTCCTTTTTGTTCTCCTTACTCATTTTTTCTTGCAATAATGATGTAAGCAATACAACAATTGTAGGCTCAGGAAAGATTATCAAGGAAACCCGCGATGTCAGTACTTTCTCAAAAGTAGAAGTAGAAGATGCAATCAAAGCACAAATCACACAAGGCAACAAGTCCCGCGTGGAAGTTCGTGCGAATGATAACCTCATGGGCAAGATTGTCACCGAAGTTATCAATGGTACTTTACACGTAAAATACAGAGGGCATGTCAATACAAAAAATACGGTTTCGGAAGTATCTATCCAAATGCCGACAGTTGAACACATCAAATTGAGTGATGCTGTCAGTGCTGATGTAACCGATTTTACGGGCTTATCAAAGCTGCGAGTTGGTGTACATGATGCCTCCGGTTTATCCATTTCCGGCGATGCCGATGTACTTGAAATCAAGGTAACAGATGCAGGTGTGGTCAGGGGTTTTGATTTTGTTGCCAATACTTGTAACGCACAGGTAACGGATGCTTCACAGTTGAGCATTAGGTGCAATAAACTTCTGGAAGGGAAAGTCAATGATGCCTCTGTACTACGGTATAAAGGCAATCCGACCGTTACTGCCACCGCATCTATGGCGAGTAAACTTACTAATGCCAATTAGTGGGTAGTTAAAATTTTACATTCAAAATCAAGCCAAGTGAACAGACGGGAATAAGTTATTTTCGTCTGTTCACCAAACAGTACAATTGAAATGGCTTTTTCATAAAACGTGTTTTCCACCCCCCAACCCCCTCCAAAGGGGGAGATAAAACTCTGGAAATCAATAGACTCTCCCCCTTTGGAGGGGGTTGGGGGGTGGAAAACACGTTTTATGAAAAAGCCATTTAAGATTAAGTTTAAGTTTAAGGTTCTTTGACAATTTTTGCAAATTCAATAAAACACTCTTTTCACGCAGAGTTCGCAGAGAACGCAGAGTGCTAATAATCCATTCTCTGCGACCTCTGCGTTCTCCGCGTGAGACACTATTTGCAAAAAATGTCAAAGAACCAAGTTTAAATTCATGTAGTACATCGTCCAAAAACCTTTTTTACGGATTTAAATAAATTTAAAATGTAAAAATTATAGGACGCAAGCAAACGCAATTCCTTCGTATATATTTGATTTTAAATTTATTAAAAATAAAAAAAATGCGATTAATCCATGTAGAGACGCGATTAATCGCGTCTCTACATGGATTGTATTTTATAAAAAATATTTTGTTCACGTACTACTGATTCAAGTCTCAAGTTTTGGACAGTATAATTAGTATGAAAATACGCTTGTCGGAGCCTGAGAATTTGAAGTTTGAAATTTGGTGCTTGGTATTTTCAAATGGCATTGTGGGATATTTTTCGGATTATTTATCACAAAAATATATTAAATAAATATAAAACGCAAAATTTGCATTAAAAATTATTAAATTATACAAAATTTAACAAAAAGATAAACAAGGTATTATATCG
The DNA here is from genome assembly GCA_937930625.1 of uncultured Saprospiraceae bacterium. Taxonomy (GTDB): domain Bacteria; phylum Bacteroidota; class Bacteroidia; order Chitinophagales; family Saprospiraceae; genus JAHDEO01. The sequence continues at coordinate 4,861 of CALHBW010000187.1, forward strand.
TAAATTTTTTCGCAATACAAATTAACAGGTAATAATTGTGCAGCAGCAGAGTCTTCGGGTTTAGTTTGAATAAAAACCGTTTTCATGTTGAGTTTCAATCCGAATTCCATATCTGTGACCGAATCGCCGACCATAATGGATTTCTCAAAATCAATATCAGGAAAATCAGCTTTAGCTTGAAGTGCCATGCCGATGTTAGGTTTTCGACATTCGGGCTTATCTTTAGCGAGTTTGGGGCAATAATAAATGGCGTCAATACGTCCGCCTGCGCGTTCGATTTGCTCGCGCATGTGGGCGTGTACACGGGCGAGTTGGGCATCGGTCATCAATCCTTTTCCGATACCTTGTTGGTTGGTGACAACGATGATTTTTTTAAAAATTTTCGCAAAAGAAGACATCGCCTCCAAAACGCCATCTAAAAACACAAATTCCTCAATATCAGTTACATATCGTCCCGGAATCCGTTGATTAATCACCCCGTCTCTATCCAAAAACAGCGTCCAATCGCCGTCCACCATCCACCGTTCACCGTCTGTTGTCATTTCTCTACTTCTTTGACTTTGACTTTGACATCGTGGTTGATACGGAGAAATTCGACCATATTGAGCAGGTCTTGTTTTTGGTCGGCAGAGTCGATTTGTAGTTCGTAGGTATGTTCTTTGCCGCCCATTGGTATGGTCATAAAGTTACCGCCTTCCACTTTTCCGGGCTTAAATTCTTGCCCTTCAGGAAGTTTCTTCAAATCAAAACGAATTTCGTCCAATACCTCTTGCGGAATTTTATAGACTTCACCTTTATCTTTAAGATATAAGGTTTCTTCGTCAAAATATACCTTGCCCGCCGCCACTCGTTTTTTACGAAATACCTGAATCAGCATCGGCAAAACGAATAATGCCAATAGTGCCAGTATGAGCGCATATGCCATCTGCGCCCAATCGCTCATATCGGCGAGTTTGAGCAAATTATCAATAATGCCAATTTTACCGTCAGTAAAATAGTCAAATATTCCCAAGCCCAACAAACCTGTTGCCGCCAAACCTATTCCTATCCAACGTTTGTTGATGTTGCGTGTCTCTATCAAGTCTGATTTAAATTCAAATTTCATGCTGCGAAGATAAGAGAAACAAAATAAATTAGGAAT
>CALHBW010000188.1 GCA_937930625.1 uncultured Saprospiraceae bacterium
GAATTTATTGAAAGTTCCCAATACGAAAAGTCATTCCCTATGATTTACAGCCCCTTACTTCGGGATTGACCTATAAAGCTATAAGGTTTCCGAAAACCTTATAGCTTTGATAGCCGGACTTTACGCTTACCCATATTTTTCACCGTAGTGCCGATTTTTGAATATTCTAAATCCTTGATTTTTTCATCCTATAACTCTTTAAAGCCTATTGATTGAGGATTTTTTAATTTTTGATTAAACATTATCAAAAATCGCGAATTTATTGCTAATCAGGGAGGTAAAAATATTAAAGATCTCTTTATTAATCAACTTATTAAAGATGAATCCGCGATTTGGCAGATGTTTTGGTGGTTTTGTGTAGTTTTGTGTGTCAAAAAAGTATGAATTATGTCGAAAAAATCTCATAGCTTATTCAGCTCCTCAAGTGTTATTGGTTTTATTGCCTTAGTTGTCTTGGCAATTGGTAGTTTCTTTTATGTCGAAATGGATGCGCCGCCATCTAATAATTACAGTGGAGAGCAGAAAAACGTTATGCCTCCTAAAATGGCGGATTATTACGATGTCAGCGATATTCGTTATAAGGGCAAAAAATTGATTTTGACCAAACATGCGCGATGCCGAATGGGATGCCGGGAGATTGATGCCTTTGAGGTCAATGAAATCCTCTCGAATGGTCGCATCAATCAACGTAAAAGCCAACCGAATGCTTCGCCTTGCCCTAAGTATGCTATTGAAGGCGAGTCAAGAGACGGGCAAACTGTTCGGGCTGTCATTGCCGATTGCAATAGAGACGTTAAGTTGGTGACAGTCATCGACTTGGACAATCATTACAAATGTAGTTGTAAATGATGAAGTTTAAGTTTAAGATGAAGTTTAAGTTTAAAAATTATTAAAATATAAATTTAATTAAAAATTTAATTTTTAAAACTTCATCTTATACTTAACCTTAAACTTAAACTTAAAAATGCTAGATTACAGCCCTTTAAGGGAATTAGTAGCGATAGATTCGCCTTCCGGCTTTACGGAAAAAGCCTGCCAATATATCTTTGATTATCTGACCCAACTTGGTTATTCTCCAACATTTACGAATAAAAAAGCAGTTAAGTGTGCGCTTGGTGCGTCTCCTCAGTTGAGTATCACGGCGCATGTTGATACGCTTGGTGGGATTATTTCGTCTGTCACAAAAGAGGGATTGATTCGCCTTTCTAAAGTGGGCGGACCTTCGCTCAATAGTTATGAAGGCGGACATTGCCGGGTCTATACACTGGATGACCGGGTATATACAGGTACGTTGCTGCTCGACAATCCCTCTGTACACACCAACAAAGATGAACGTACTGCTCAACGTACCTTGTACAATATGCACATTCGCATCGACGAAATCGTCGAAAACCGCAAAGATATTGCTGCGCTTGGCATCCAAAACGGCGATTTTATTTGTTTTGAAACCTATTATCAGGAACTTCCTTCGGGTTTTATTAAATCCCGATTTATGGACAACAAGGCGGGCTGTTTTGTGATGTTTGAAATTGCACGACGCCTAAAAGAAGCCGGGCGCGAAGTACCTGTAGAATTGCATTTTACTAATTATGAAGAAGTCGGGCATGGTGGCTCTAGCGGACACTCAGATACAATTGAAGAACTGTTGGTCATTGATATGGGCGTGGTAGGAGAAAACCATCAAGGACGAGAAACAGCCTGCTCCATTTGTGCCAAAGATGCTTCCGGTCCATATGATTATCACTTCAGGAAAACATTAGTTGAATTAGCTCAAAAAAACAATATACCTTTCGCACAAGATGTGTATCCTTTTTATCGGTCAGACGGGTCGGCTGCTTTGCGTGCAGGACGTGATTTTCGGGTAGCCGTGGTCGGTCCGGGCGTTTCTGCTTCTCATGGTATGGAACGTACTCATAAACAAGGAGTTGAGGCAACTATCGACTTGTGCATGAAATACCTTGAGGAAAAATTTGAATACGTCTTGTTTCCAATGTCTTCGTCAAATTTTGAATGATGAGTCCACTATAAGAACAAGAAAAATTGTTTTTAACAAAATTTAATTTTGTAGTATTTGAAATTTCTTTTTTAATACAAAAGATAATAAAAATAAAATTACATTTTGACCTGAAAATATGTTTACTAAACTTTAAAAGTTTAGTAAACATGAGCATATCTCCACTCTTACTTTTAAATGGCAAAATAAAATTTTAACTTTTTTGAATCTCTATACTTTCTAATGTGGACTCAACAATAAAAAAACGAAAATATATTGTACACGTACTACAAGCACTTTTACATTTATTATTATTTTATAAGAAAATATTTTAATTTGAAATTTGATACTTGGATTTTGTTATTTGCCCCGCGATACCAATTCCAAGATAATTTGCTGCCAAATCTACCCAATCAAAATTTCGTGTAGGAATATACATCTGAGAAAATTCCTCTACTGTCATCAAGCCAAAAACAATAAAACTACCTAGCAATATTTGCCTGCCATTCACTTTAAATGTCTTCGCTCCGAGCATTATATTAAGCAAGTAAGCCAATATGCCAATTAGTATGATATGAGCCAATTTATCGCCCATAGGAATGTATTCAATTATTTGGAAAAACAATATTTCACGACCTGTATTTGCCGAATAGATTATATATCCGATAAAAGTGAAAAAGAGCAGAGAAATTAAATGGGTGTATGAAAGTGTCGTTTTTAACATAAAAGTACTTTTAATTACAAAGTTAAGGATTATAATTTAAAGATACAAGCGAACCGTAGAGATTGGTCATGGTCAAGAGGTATCCACAATTTTCGGCAGCACGTAAAACAATTTTGCAAATCGCCACCCGCACTTACCGGACGATTTACAAAATCGTTTTACGCTTTTTCCCTACCTTAGCCCCAACAAAATTCTACAAATGCCACACCAAACCATTTTCACAGAAAAAGACCTCAAATTGCCTTTGGCGGCTTATGATTTGCAAAGTGAAGTGAGTAATTTTGGTGAGAAAAAAAAGGTCATCGAAAATTGGATAGCACAAATTCAAAGCGGACGCATAGACAGCCAAAAGGAGGAAGCATTCTACACCGACTACAAAGAAAGTCGCTTGTCGCTCTTTGCACATTTGCGTACTGAAAATCCCGATATTGACGAACTCACTTTATTTTCAAAGGCGCAAAAACTCTTGGATAGAGTCTTGTTTGTTTGCTTTTGTGAGGACTATAATATCATTCCGTATTTTACGTTTCGTAAGCTATTGGAAAACATCGAATCGAATGTATTTGATTCGAGTGACGACAAGATTTATCGAGGTGTAAAAAACCTCTTTACGAGTATCAATGAAGGTAATCCGGCGGCGAATATCAACCGATTCAACGGCGGACTATTCGCACCCGACGACATACTCGACAATCTCATTATTAAAGACAAAATACTTGAACCCGTCATATTGCTTTCCGAGTACAATTTTGCTACCGAATTGAATGTCAATATTCTCGGTCATATATTCGAGCAATCCATTTCGGATATTGAGGAAATCAAAGCCCAAATACAAGGCGAGGAATTTGACAAGGGCAAAGGCAAACGCAAGAAAGACGGCATTTTTTATACGCCCGAATACATCACGCGATACATCGTAGAACAAGCCGTTGGCGGTTGGTTGGATGACCGTAAAATCGAACTCGGTGAGGACACCTTGCCCGAACTCACCAATGCCGACTATGCCACTATCAAAGTCACCAAAAAAGGGAAAATCACCGCTAATGCCCGTATCAAAAAACACATCGAATTTTGGGAAAAATACATCGAAAAACTCCGTAGTATCAAGGTCATCGACCCAGCTTGCGGTTCGGGTGCATTTCTCAATCAAGTCTTTGATTATCTCTATAATGAAGGACAAACCGCCAATACCGAACTCGCCAAACTCAAAGGCGGTCAACGCGATATTTTTGACCTCGACAAACACATTCTTTCTAACAACATCTATGGTGTGGATTTGAATACCGAATCCGTACAAATCACCAAACTCTCCTTATGGCTCAAAACCGCCAACAAACACAGCGAACTCACCGCACTCGACCAAAATATTCAAGTCGGTAATTCGCTGATTGACGATACCGATATTGCCAGAGATTTGGCGTTTAAATGGGAGGAACGATTCGCAACTATTTTTGAGAATGGGGGATTTGATGTGGTAGTG
>CALHBW010000189.1 GCA_937930625.1 uncultured Saprospiraceae bacterium
GACTGACTAATAATAGTCTAAACTCGAAGTCAGTCTGCGTTTCAAAGTTATGCATACTTGTTTCTACCACTAACTCAAGTAACTGCCCCGTTGCATTAGAAAATCCTTTGATGAGTTTATTGACAATCTCATCAGGATATATTCTTTCAGATTCACTAAATTTATTCCATTTCATCAATCAAATATTTATGGTGTAATGGGTGATGTCTTAAACAAACATAAACCGAAAAGGATAATCTTCAATTTCGGGATTTGGGTCATTGATAAATTGTCGGTAAATTCTTCTTCTTTCGAGTGAAATATCGCGGCGTGTTCCCCGGTCTTCTTCTTTACCATTGAGCCGAAAAAGGGTGATGGTTATGATGGCACGTTCCTGGTCTGTCGTAGTTGCTTTGCGTTGAGGTTCAATCATAAATGTCTCACCGTCAAATTCAAAGTATCTGTGAAAACTATAATCTGATTCATCCGGTTTGAGTAGTTTTTCATCGAAATTATTGTTTCGCTGTTGGCATTTGCTACAGGCTACAAATAGATTTTCCCATAAATAAGCGATGAGTTTGAAAATAGACTTTGGGCGAAAATGGTCAATGGTTTCCTGAAGGCTTCGTGCCATAGGAAAATTGTCGCAATATGAACAATGGTCATTCGTCATCTCTAATAACAAATCAACCAATTCGCGCTTTCTTTTCTTGCCAACTTTCCACGTAAATTCTTTTCCGCTTTCTTCGTAGTCTTTGCCCCATTGTTCCCAATTTTCCAAGAGCCATTCGGGGGCATCAATGCGCTCAATTTTAATCATGGATATTTAGTATCGTTTAAATAATAATATTAACATTTGGACGGTTTCTTTTGCACTTATTTTTCACTTTGAAATAAGTCATTTATCCCGATAAAATTCTCCTTCCAAAGTAAAAACTAAGCGCAAAATTAACTCGTCGAAACGTCAATATTATTATCTAAACGATACTAAACTCTTTTGACGTTTGTCTGCTCAATTTTCGGAGCTGAATTTGGATGTCATTATTTAGTGAAGGGCTGACATTTGCCAAGTCTTTAGCTAAGGTCAAAAATTCTTTTGTATTGCCATTTTTCCCCTCTAAAATATGATTTTTCATTTGGTGGAATTGCTGCAATTTTTCGCTCACCGGAATACCGTATTCTTCGTACACTTCAAAGGTTTTCATCAACTCGGTCACGTAGCTATTGCCCGTACTTGTGCCTTGTGGCGGGGCGATGGTCGCGGTTTTTGTTGCTTCATCCAATTGCAGACGATGCACCCAAGCATCATCAATCGAATTGACGACAAAGGGTGAATGAGTCGTGACAAAAATCTGTGCATTGGGGAGTAATTTTTGGACAATCGGTAAGACTTTACGCTGCCATTTGATGTGGAGGTGGTTTTCTATTTCGTCTAAGAAGAGGATTAGGTTTCGGTTGAAAACGGGTACATCATCTGCCCATGGTATTCTATCTAAGCGAATACACAAATCTGCCAACCAAGATATGAGAGATTTTATACCATCTGGTATAGAATCAAGACTAAATGACCTTCCTGCATAAATCATAACAGGATTTTCTAATATACTGTCTAATCCAAAGCGAACTTCAAAACCAATGATACTTCCAATTACTTTTTCTAATTTTGCTAAAGTAGCTCCATAAGAGACATTTTTCTCGCCGCCATGAATTTTAGAGTAAGATTTTTTGTACAAAGATTTTTTTATCCATTCCTCTATTGAATGGTATTTATCTCTTTTTTTGATAAATTTTACTGCCTGATACAAAGGATTTTTTGAATCTTGTGTCCGTCCATTATTATCGCCTATATTTCTATATGCTGAATATGAAAATATTGCACAATTAACAGCTACAGCCTCTTCAAATTTTGGTGTGATACAAAATCTATGAAAAGCTACATCTTGACTATCTGATTTTACATCAATACCAAGTCCGGGTAAAATTACAAATTCAATAGGACTATCATTTCTCAATAGAATTTTACCTTTTGAATTGCCTATGGGGTATTCCGTGCTTATCGGCTTGGTATCATGCCATGCATAAGATTTAAAATTATTTACATCTTCCGAAATATTAAGATTTTCGTCGATGCGAGAAAAATCATTAACATACTCAAACCCACAAGCCAAAGCCTTCAAAATCGTACTTTTCCCACTACCATTTACGCCCGTAAAGATGTGAATCTCCGCTTGTCCGTCAGGACATTTCGGAAATTCCATTTTTACGTCTTCAAAAACGCCGATATTTTTTAGTTCAAGACCTTCTATTCGCATGAATGGTGATTTTATTAATAAGCAAGTTACATGTTTATATTGAGTTTTCAAAGTTCCCACTTCCCCTTTCTCGCTTCATTCAAAATCAAAAAGAAAGGAATCCACCATATCAAATCATTCGTAAGCAATGTATATCCGAAAGATGCGGGTACATCTCCTTTCATATAATTAAAAACAAAACCAATCGGTCCGAATATTTTACCCAAAAAACCAACTGCGACGATGGGCCAATGTTTCACCGGATTGGCAGCCGCCCACCAATAACCCAAGCCATACACGCCAATCACCATGCCCATACCTTGCCAAATCATCGGATGAATAGGGTCTTGCATACCCGTAAGTCGGAAAAAGGCAAAGGGAAAAAGCACCACCCAAGCCCCCCAAAGTATATTATACACAGCAGCGAGGCGCATCACTGTTTTCATCCATTGTTTACTTTCCATAATGTAGAAT
>CALHBW010000190.1 GCA_937930625.1 uncultured Saprospiraceae bacterium
CAATTCAGGTCGGCGATTTTGTGCGATTCAAGACAGGCGGCGATATTGCTACGGTGGAATCTATCAATAAGAAAAACGCCATCATCATCATCGGTGCTTTGCGAATGACGGTCAAATTACGCGATTTGCAAAAGGCAGGTGTACCCGTCACCGCGCCTGTAAAAGGCAAAATCAAAACAGATACGATTGTTACTACCGCTAATTTTGTGAGTAAACTCGACCTACGCGGTATGCGCCGCGACGAAGCCATCCAACACGTCGAAGCCTTTGTAGATGAGGCACTTATCGCCAATGGCTCTACCCTCGAAATCATTCATGGAAAAGGTGACGGCATCCTCCGCCGCGCCGTCAAGCAGAAACTGCGTGAGTACAAAGCCGTGCAAAGTGTCCGTCATGGCGACCCGCAAGGTGCGGGAGATGGTGTGACGATTGTGGAGCTTGGCTAACGGTGAACGATAGACGGACACTTCGTTTGACGGTAAAAGGAATTAGTTTTTGGCTTGGTTTTTATTCTAATATACAAATCTTAATTTGGATTAACGGTAGTTCACGTTCGTGCCGTTGCCATCCACCATTCGCCATTAAATAAACTTATATGAACAAAATACTTGCATTGCTGTTATGTATTACGATGTCTTGTATGTTATCTGCTCAGGACATTCGTTGGGGCAGTTCACATACCCTCAAAAACAATGAGTACATTTCTAATCTGATTGCAGAAGATGCAAATGGCATTTATGTATTACGCAGAGGCGCACAACGTTGGGGAAGTGCGGCGGTGATAATTGAGCATTATTCACCCGATATGAAACTCCAATACAGCCGTAAAATCAAAGAAATTGATAAAAACAATGTTTTTTTTCAAGATTTTTTTGAATATAATGATAAATTATTTATTACCTTTACGCAATACAGAGCAAAAGAACGGAAACACATCTTATTTTATCAGGAGGTAAACAAGCACACCGGAGCATTGGTTGGGCAAGGCTTGTCTTTGGCAACCAGTACATCTAAGTCTAAGAATTTGCAGGGAAAATTTGACTACGCGCCTTCACCGGATAGTAGCAAGGCAGTCATCTTTTTTAGTGAGGCACCCAATACAAGAACTCAATCTTGGGGGGCTGATGCCACATCTAACAAATTTACTGTCAAGGTTTTAGACGACAAATTCGAAAAAGTTTGGCGCGAAAAGATAACATTGCCTTATGACGAAAATCTATACGAACATCGTCAAATTGAGGTCGATAACGATGGCAACGTTTATATTTTAGCAAAAATTTATGACAATAGAGTCCGCGAAAGAGTCCGCGGAAAAGCCAATTATAAATACAAAATTATCGCCCTGCGCGAGGGCGAGAAACGCAAGGAGTACGACCTCTACTTGGAAGATAAGTTCATCACAGATATTACTTTCAAACTAGACCGTCGAACAAATGATATTATCTGTTCAGGCTTTTATTCTGAACGAAACTCGCAAGGGTTCAAAGGAGCTTTCTTCTTAGCGATTGATAAACAAACAAAAGAAATATCCCGTGCCAACACCAAAGCGTTTAGCGTGGATTTTATGAGTAATTTCATGCGTGAGCGTCGCGCCGAAAGAGGCGGTGAAGTCTATGATTTCAATATGCGTGACATCATACTACGTACAGATGGCGGTGCCGTATTGATAGCAGAGCAGTTTTTTGTCACCACCAATTCGCAACGCGACTTCAATACTGGCATGTGGTATTACTCTTATCAATACAATTATAATGATATTATCGCCGTTAATATCAACCCCGACGGTACGATTGCGTGGAGTACTTTTGTTCCAAAATGGCAACGCTCCACAAACCCCATGTACAGTTCTTTTTCGAAGGCAGTCGTCAGTGACAAGATATATTTTGTCTTTAATGAAAGAATTAGCAGACGCGGTGATGTGATGTTAGCAACCGTCAACGCAGACGGTACAGTTGACATGAAAGACCTCTTTAGAAACAAAGAATCCGGAGTCATTATCCGACCAATGGTATGCCGACAAGTATCTGATGGAGAGATGATTATATATGGCGAGTGGCGACGTAAATACAAATTCGGCAGAATCCGGTTTTAAAGGTAAATACCAAGTGTAAGTACAACATTTACTTAAACTTAAACTTATTTCCCTTCCCTAACCTTTGGCTTCAATATCCGTTTTATATCCGGGCAGTATCTCTTTGAGATGCTGCCCTTTTTGTAGTGACAGGTCGCGATTTTTTGTAGTGACAGGTCGCGACCTGTCACTACAAAAAGGGTTCAAACATTCTCCCGAATCGCCCGAATTTTAGCCAAAGCCGTCCGCACAGTTTCTGCCAGCAATTCCGTGTTCAAATCCTTCATTACTTCCTTCGTAAATAATTTCGACCCCATGCCCACGCAAGTTGCCCCTGCCTGAAACCATGTATCCAAATTATCCATAGAAACGCCGCCCGTCGGCATGATTTTCGTCCAGGGTTGCGGTGCTTTTGCGGCTTTGATAAAGCCCGGACCATAGACTCCACCCGGAAATAATTTGACCAATTCACAGCCCAACTCTTCCGCAGCACAAATCTCCGTCAGCGACCCGCAGCCCGGCGACCATAATACTTTCCGACGATTGCACACTCGCGCAATATCTTCCCGAAACACAGGTGTCACCACAAAATTTGACCCCAAACTCATATACAGCGAAGCCGTACCCGCATCCGTCACCGAACCTACACCAAGTATCATTTCCGGCAATTCGGCATTGCAATAATGACTCAATTCGCCAAAAACTTCATGGGCAAAATCCCCCCGATGCGTAAACTCCAACAGTCGCGCACCACCTTCATAACAGGCTTTGACGAGTGTTTTTGCTACCGAAATATCCGAATGAAAAAACAAAGGCACCAAGCCCGTTTTTTCCATCGTTTGTATCACTTCTATTCTTGTAAATCTTGCCATTTATTTTAGTTGATTTGGTTGATTGAGTTGATTGAGTTGATTTGGTTGATTGAGTTGATTTGATTTGGTTGATTGAGTTGATTGAGTTGATTTATTGGTTGGTAATTAGTGATTTTGCTTCGCAAAATATTTAACCAATCACTATTACCAATCAACTAATAAACTAATCAACTAATAAACCAATCAACTCAATCAACTAATAAACCAATTACCGACTTACTCGCCCACTTGCATCCCCTTGCATCAATTTTTCGACTTCGGCTACCGTTGAAAGGTTGGCATCGCCGTAAATTGTATGTTTGAGACAGGAAGCCGCGACTGCAAAATCAAGTGCTTTTTGGTCGTCTTGAT
>CALHBW010000191.1 GCA_937930625.1 uncultured Saprospiraceae bacterium
TTATAAATAATTAAATATCAGTGCTTTACTTACGTTTACTAAACTCTTTGAAATTTAGTAAACGGATTTCTAAATATTGTTTTTCATTTTAAAATGGAATAAAAAAGTGTCAACTACTTTTGCGCGAAAATTAAACATGCCAAGAATTTTGAAAAAAATTAGTCAGATAAGCATATTTGTTACTATTATAATGTTGGCACTGTTGGGCTATATTTCTAGTCCTGTCGCGCTTATTTTGGGGATTGTTTTTACATTTTTATTTGGTGATTCTTTTCAAGAAAAAACAAAAGAAGCGACTCATACACTCTTAAAATTATCAGTAATCGGACTTGGTTTTGGGATGTCCTTAGCAGAGGTCATGAAAGTGAGTAAAGACGGATTTCTAATAACCGCTTCATCCATTTTCCTAACGATTAGTCTTGGATTATTGCTGATAAAAATGATGGGAATTGACAAGAAATTGGGGTTTTTGATGGCATCGGGAACTGCAATATGTGGTGGTAGTGCTATTGCTGCCATCTCACCAATAGCCGGAGCAAATCATAAAACGATGAGCATCGCAATCGGCGTTGTTTTTCTGTTAAATTCAATTGCCTTGCTGATTTTTCCGGCACTCGGGCATTTTTTCGACCTGACACAAGAGCAGTTTGGATTTTGGTGTGCCATTGCTATTCACGATACGAGTTCGGTTGTGGGTGCCGCTCTGGAATACGGAGATGAATCTCTACAAATAGCCACTACATTGAAGCTGGCGCGGACTTTATGGATTATACCACTTTCCTTTTTCGCCATGTTTATTTTCAAATCAAAAGACCAAAAAATAAAAATACCACTATTCATATTAGGTTTCATTATAGCGATGCTGATGAATAGTTATCAATTAATTCCACAGAATATCTCGTCTGTTATTTTTGATACTTCAAAACGACTGCTTGTAGTAACTTTATTTTTGGTTGGAAGCAATCTGACCATCAATGATTTAAAAGAAAGTGGCTTCAAACCTGTTTTATTTTCCATCATCCTTTGGGTATTTATTAGTGTTTTTTCATTTGTTTTTGTTCAGGTTTGAGAAATACCTGTAAAAAAGACAAAAAGCTGATAGTCAGATTTTTACCTCGCTCTTTCTCACTGTTTCACAAACCTTTTGGTTTGTGGGTTTACTCCGTCATCAATCGTGATGAAATATAAGCCTTTTGGTAAATTACTAATGTCTAAGGTTTCGGAGTAAAGTCCTGTATTGGATGAAGTTGTCGTTTCGTACAAGATGTTTCCTATGATACTACTCATGCGAATAGTGGTCGCTTGGGTCATTTCAAATTGAATATTTATATCGTCTTTTGCGGGACTTGGATAAACAGCTATTCCGGTTTTTTGTCGGTCTTTCAACGGAATGGTATCCGAAAAATTAGTATCGTCTTCAACATTGATAAGGCCTACATCAACTTCTTCATTCGTAGTATATTCAGCATTTGATTGTGCTGATAGCATATTGATTTTAAGTAAAAATATAAACGCGATTAAAACTGTAATTCCTCTCATAATTTTTGTTGTTGAAAGTGTGTATAAATGATTGACAATTCAAAGGTGCAGGTTTATTTCGGATAATCATAGGAACAGTTTGCCCCATTTTTACAAATCAAAATTTTCAAAATCTGTCTTTGCCCTTCTATTTCAAAGGATTTTCATAACAAAATCGCTCATTCGTTATTTGATTTTTAAGTTTAAATTAGCTAAATTTACATAAAAAAAACAGCAGCGATGAATAATAACTTTTCGAGCAGTAAAGAAATTTTAGATGCTTATCAACTACAATTTAAGTACGATAAATTTATTGATTATCAGAACGTTACTAAGGTAAGTTTACCCGATTATTTTCTGAGCAATCTTGATTTTTCATTATCTAACCGTGGACAAGCAGACAAAGAATTTTTCAGTTCTGAGTTTATCATTGTACCTTTTCTATTTGAAACATGGAAAAAACATCCTAAAATTACCTTGTTCAGTCATCCAAACCTCAAAGTCCAAGATTTTAATTTATACCCTGATTATGTTATTACCGGAAAAGACAAAACAGGTCTAAAAATCCTGCAAAAACCGCTATTGTTAACTGTAGAAGCTAAAGACGAAAAAGTCGAACAAGGTTGGTTTGAAGCCTTGATGCAAATGGTCGCTGCCCGATTGATGAATGAAACAAATGATATTCCCATCCATGCTATCGTCACTACCGGAGATTTCTGGTATTTTGGTAAGTTAGAAAACGATACATTTACTCGCCATCCTACTCCCATAAGTATTGACGACCCTGAAAGTTTGGTAAGCATTCTAAATCACGTCTTTTCACTCTGCGAGGCACATGCTTAAAAGACAAACCTCAAAAAATCATACTTTCCTCATTCATTTCAAATTATTTTCATAACAAAACTGCTCATTTGCTGTTTTACTTTCTTTGTAAAATACATAATCAAGACGCGGATTTGCCTGTTTATAAAAAATCGCATGAAAACTGCGGACAGCAGACACAAAAAACTGCGGACTACACGACACAAAAATGAAAAAATACTTGCTGTTAATCAGCCTAATCCCGGCTTTTATCATTCAAATTCAAGCCCAAGACCGCGAGGTAATTACCTATGACACGATAGTAGAAATGTCGGTCATCAAGCGTACGGTTATTGAGAAAAAAATCATTGATACAGAGGGCAATGAGCAAACCCTTCCCACCGAAATTCGTGAAGAAAATACAGCTTCTCAACAAATTATTTTTGAAGATAAAAACGTACAAAACACTCAACCACAAGTAGTTGAAGAAGAAGCCCCTGCTCCGTCTGCACCTGCTACTACAACGGTTTCCGGTGATGTGCGAGGCGGCACAGGTATCATACAAGGTCGTGTTTTTAATGCCATTAATAACGAGCCGATTATGTTTGCCAATGTGGTGATAGAAGGTACAAGCGTGGGCGCGACGACAGACTTGGACGGCAATTATGCTATTACAGGACTCAAGCCCGCATTGTATAATGTGCAAATCAGCTACATTGGTTTTGATGAAAAAACCTTCTACGAAATACAAGTCAGCAACTCCCGTCCAACGACCCAAGACTTTGCAATGGAAGAAACGACTGCCGAGTTGGAAGAAGTCGTCGTGCGTGCTTCGCCCTTCCGCAAGACGGAGGAAAGCCCCGTTTCGCTCCGCACGATTGGCGTGGCGGAAATTCAGCGTAATCCCGGCGGCGGACGCGATATTTCGAGGGTGGTGCAGTCGCTTCCCGGTGTTACTTCTACCGCTTCTTTTCGCAACGACCTCCTCATACGCGGTGGCGCACCCAACGAAAATCGTTTTTACCTTGATGATGTAGAAGTGCCGAATATCAATCACTTTGCTACACAAGGCGCGTCGGGCGGTCCGGTTGGTTTGATAAATGTGGATTTTATACGCGAAGTCGATTTTTTTAGCGGTGCATTTCCTGCCAATCGAGGAAATGCTTTGAGTTCCGTTTTTAATTTCAAACAAAAAGACGGACGTAATGACCGACTCGGACTTACTGCCACTATTGGCGCGAGTGACGCGGGGATTACTTTGGAAGGTCCGATTGGTAAAAAGACCACGTTTTTGGCTTCGGCACGACAGTCGTATCTACAATTTTTGTTTCAAGCAATTGGCTTGCCTTTCTTGCCTACGTACAACGATTTTCAAATAAAAACCAAGACTCGTTTTGACCAAAAAAATGAATTGACCTTTATTGGTTTGGGTGCGATTGATAATTTTACATTGAATAAAGAAAGAGGATTTAGCCGCCTCGCGGATATTGAAAATCCGACAGACGAAGACCGTGATGCCGTAGAATCCGAGCAATATTTGCTTGATAATTTACCCATCAACGAGCAGTGGAATTACACGAATGGATTGGTCTATAAACGCTACGCGGAAAATGGTTTTTGGACCTTTGTATTGAGCCGTAATATGCTCAATAATACCGCAATTAAATATGAAAATAATACCGAAAATGAGGAGGATTTAATTCTAAATTATCAATCACAAGAAATCGAAAACAAATTCAGGGCAGAGCATACTACGCGTTTCAATGGCTTCAAATTGACCTATGGTACAAATTATGAATACGCCAAATATAATAACACCACATTCAATCGAATCAGCACACCAGCAGGTCCGTTTACCGTTAATTATAACACGGATTTTGATTTTCACAAATACGGTTTATTTGGTCAAATTAGTAAGAAATTCGCGGAGGATAGACTCGTTTTGTCACTTGGTGTCCGTGCCGATGCCAATTCATATTCGGATGAAATGAGCAACCCTTTGGAGCAGCTTTCACCGCGTTTTTCATTGGCGTACGCGCTTACCGAACGGCTTTCCCTCAACCTCAATTCGGGTATTTATTACCAACTTCCGCCCTACACCATCATGGGCTACAAAGATGAAAACGGTACATTAATCAACAAAGAAAATGGTGTATCATACATTCGCAATACGCACGCTGTAGCCGGCTTGGAACTCAATACGGCAAAAGACTCAAAAATTACCTTAGAGGGTTTTTATAAATTGTATGACAACTATCCTTTCTTGTTGCGCGATAGCATCAATCTGGCGAATCTTGGCGGTGATTTTGGTGTCATCGGCAACGAACCAACCGTCTCGAACAAGCAAGGACGAACCTATGGCTTAGAGTTTTTATTCCAACAAAGATTGTATAAAGGTTTCTATGGAATTGTCTCATACACATTGGGTTGGAGCGAATTTGAGGATAAAAACGGTGAATTTATTCCCTCTTCATGGGATAGTCGGCACACCGTTAATTTGACCGGAGGCAAACGATTCAAACGCAATTGGGAAATTGGTGTCAATTGGCGAATGCAATCGGGGCTGCCCTTCACGCCTTTTGATGTGGAGCGTTCTGCCCTTATTGAAAATTGGTCGGTACGCGGGGTCGGCTTATTGGATTGGGACAGACTGAATACCGAGCGATATGCCGCCATACACACGCTTGATATGCGCGTAGATAAGAAGTGGTTTTTCAAACGATGGAGCTTGAATTTGTACTTGGATATTCAGAATATTTACGGCAATGCACTTGCACAAGATATTCTGCTATTGGATAGAGATGAGTTGGGCAATCCACAAATTGACCCAAATAATTCTGCTTCCTATTTAACGAAGTTTTTGACTTCGGATAATGGTACGACTTTGCCGACGATAGGGGTAGTCGTTGCATTTTGATTTTATCAAAATTTTCATTATTTTTGATAATGAATGAATCCAATCACCAATCACAAACACCGCGTATTGATTATGACGGGCAATGGAAACATATTGTTGAGGTGTTTTTCGAGCCAATGATGAAATTTGTCATGCCGGATTTGGCGTCGGATATAGATTTCAGTAAACCACCTGAATTTTTGCAGCAGGAGTTAGCGAAGATTATGCCGGAACAAACTGCCAAAGGACGCATGTCAACAGACAAATTGTTCAAGGTGACGATGAAAAACGGGGAGTATGAGCATATTTTTCTACACGTAGAGGTCGAATCGCAACGTAAACTTGATTTTCCCGAGAAGAACTTTAAGTATTTTTATCGGATTTTTGACCGTAAAGGCAAAGCGATTACGGCATTGGTCATTTACGCGAGTGATGATGTACCCATACCGCACGACCGTTATGTGTACGATTTCAGAGGTACAAGGTTGGTCTATGAATTTAATACCTATCTTGTGCGCGATGCCGATGAGGAAATGTTATTGAAATCCGATAATATATTTGCACTTGTGATTTTGACCTGCAAATATATTAACCAAACTAAAAATGATTTTGACTTGCGACGCAAGTTTAAAATGAAATTATTCAGACTGGCAATAGAACGTGGTTATCCTAATGCATACATAATGCAGCTATTGACATTCATCGGGATTCTCATGTATCTACCGCCTGAAATTGAAAAAGGATTTAAAATGAGCGCAGAAAAAGAATTTAAAACAACAACGTTAGACGTGAATAAGCAAGGGCTTGATTACTTGGCAAATTTGTTTGGTATTCTTGAAGGAAAACGCGGGGAAGAATTTATGGCGAAAGCTAAAGCGGACGCTATGGCGGAAGCTATGGCGGAAGCTAAGGTCGAAGTCAGGGCAGAAGTCGTGGAGGAAGTCAGGGCAGAAGTCGTGGAGGAAGTCAGAGCAGAAGTCGTGGAGGAACAAAGAAAAGCAAAAATAAATATCATTCGTAACCTCATTTTATCCACGTCCATGCAGCCCGACGAAATTGCCGGAATTGTAGGCATTTCCATAGAAGAAGTATTGAAAATTAAAGCCGAAATAGACGCAGAAAACTAACGCGATACAGTCGAGAAGCCCGTGCTAAGTGCGCGGATGAAATCGCAAAATCGTTTCCCGCAAAAAATCTGTATCAAGGTGCGTATAAATCTCCGTAGTCGTAATAGATTCATGCCCCAACATATCCTGAATAGCGCGTAAATCTGCTCCGCCTTCAATCAAATGTGTCGCAAACGAATGTCGAAACGTATGCGGACTCACCTTCTTTTTGATACCTGCCAATCCTGCTAATTTTTTCACAATCGTAAATACCATGACGCGCGTGAGTTGCTTGCCTCGTCGATTAAGAAACAGAATATCAGCATGTTCGGGATGGATACGTTTGAGGCTTTGTCTGCCGTCGTGGTGGTCGAGATAGTCGCGGATGGCAGATCGCGCACTCTCGCCAATGGGAATGAGGCGTTCTTTATTGCCTTTTCCGAGAATTTTGATAAAGCCAATATCAAGGTACAAATTGGAAATACGTAAACCCGTCAACTCACTCACGCGCAAGCCACAAGCGTATAGCGTTTCGAGCATTGCTACATTTCGAATTTTGATGTATTCATTCTTTTCAAATTGCAATGCACTGATTATCAAGTTAATTTCATCGGGAGTCAATACATGCGGAATTTTTCGGTCTAATCGTGGAGCTTCTAATAGTACCGCCGGACTTTCATCCAACAAATCTTCCACCATCAAATATTTAAAAAACGCCTTCAAACCGGAAATCACCCGCGCCTGTGAGCGTGGATTCAGACCCAATTCATTGATATAATGTATAAATTCCTGTAAATGGGCGAGTTCAATTTCTTTATAATTCAATTCATATTCGCGTAGCGCAAGAAACTCCACAAATTTACTAACATCACGTATATATGCCTCAATGGAATTTTCCGACAAGGAACGCTCCAACATCAAATAGCCCTGAAAACCCTTAATATACGATTGCCACATTATTAATGCTTAAATGCGAGTTCTGTAATGACTGCTTTACAGGCTGACCGCGAATACTGTAATGACTGCTTTAGCTGTCAAGTGAAATGAAAATATATTTATAAATTATTTTTTTTGAAGTTTTTAAAAATTAAAATAACTAGGCATTTGACAGCTAAAGCAGTCATTACGGAGTTTCTGGTCAGCCTGTTTAGCTGTCAAATATTTTTACTCTAATTCTATAACTAATTTAAAATGAGTTGTTTATGTAGTGTTTTCGTTGTTCACTTGACAGCTAAAGCAGTCATTACAAGTTACAATCAAAACACCCCGCCATTAGCGTGCAATACATGTCCATTAACAAATCCCGCCTCTTTCGATGCCAAAAATAGATAAGCATACGCCATATCTTCCGGCGTACCGATACGCCGTACAGGAATTTGTGCAATACCTGCATCAATTATATTTTGCGGCATAGAAGCCGTCATATCTGTCATGATAAATCCGGGTGCGATGGCATTTGCAGTGATGCCGTATTTGCCGACTTCCTTAGCAAGTGCCTTCGTAAAACCGATAATCGCCGCCTTCGTAGCCGCATAATTCGTCTGACCAAATGCGCCAAGTACACCATTAATAGATGAAGCCGATACGATGCGTCCGTAACCCGCTTCGCGCATGTAAGGCAGCACTACCTTCGTTGCATTATACGTGCCATTGAGATTGACATTGATGACGCTATCCCATTCCTCATCCGTCATTTTGGCAAATGAACGGTCGCGGATAATACCCGCATTATTGATGAGAATATCAATTCTATCATGTTGTGCCTGCGCTTCTGCGGCAGCTTTTTTGACATCTTCGCGGTCGGTAATATCTGTTTTTCGAAAAGAAATTTTTCCACCTTGCGCCGCGATGGTATCTGCTGCAATTTGTCCCTCATCAATCACATCCCACGAAATTACAGTCGCGCCATGCTTGCAAAATACTTCGCAAATGCCTTTTCCGATGCCTTTTGCACCGCCTGTTATGATAGCAACTTGTCCTTCTAATCTGTTCATAAACAATGTTTTGTAAATGTAGCGCGGTACTTCCAGTCCGCGTTTGGTAGAACGGTGCTTCCAGCCCGTTCCGGTGTAAATACTAAACTAATGCGGCGCGGGCTGGAAGCACCGC
>CALHBW010000192.1 GCA_937930625.1 uncultured Saprospiraceae bacterium
AGCCTTCTTTTCTCGAAATTTCGTCCCGAATCATCGCAGCAAACTCATAATTTTCTTCGCTAAGAGCTTCGTCAAGTTTGGATTTAAGTTCCTCTACGTTGTATTGAGAAAGGGAGCGTTCTTTGGTTCGTCCGCTACGGACTTCGACTCTGCCATCTTCTTCCTCAATTTCCGGAGTTTCAAGTACTACTCCGGCAGCTTCGAGGATAAATTCGTAAGAGTAAATCGGACAACCTACGCGCACAGCCAGTGCAAGTGCATCAGAGGTACGAGAATCAATTTCGATTGCCTCGCCATTTTGAGTGCAAATAAGACGAGCATAAAAAACGCCGTCGAGCAAGTTGCTGATAACTACCTCTTTCAGTTTAATATCAAAAGTTTCGAGGGTACTGCACATGAGGTCGTGTGTAAGCGGACGTGGCGGACTCATGCGTTCCATTGCCACAGCAATCGCCTGAGCTTCAAAACCTCCAATCACGATGGGTAAACGACGTACCCCTTCTGTTTCGCCCAAAACCAACGCGTAATTCGATGATTGTGTAGCGGTGTGCGAGATAGCAACTATTTCGAGTTCGATTTTTTTCATATCAAAAAAGGTCAATCTGACCAATCGGACAAAATTAGCTATTTTGAACGGGATTACAAAATGTTTTAGTGATGACGGGGTGATGAGTTGATGCGCTGTGTATGACGGATTGAACCGCAACTTAGCCTGACGCTCTACTTGTGGAGCATCAGATGTTTGGAACAGGCATACATCAGCACATCAACTCATCAGTTCGTCAACTCATCAGTTCGCCGCCTTAAATTTTTTAATCGCTTCATTAAGCCGCGGAACGACCTCAAACAAATCGCCTACGATACCGTAGTCGGCGGCTTTGAAGAAAGGTGCTTCCGGGTCTTTATTGATAACAACGATGGTCTTACTTTGGTTGACACCTGCCAAGTGCTGAATCGCACCTGAGATACCAATTGCAATATAGAGATTCGGGCGAATCGCTACACCGGTCTGACCAACATGCTCGTGGTGCGGACGCCATCCTACATCTGCTACGGGACGCGAGCAAGCGGTAGTTGCACCAAGATGCCCTGCCAATTCGTCGATAATGCCCCAATTACCGGGGTCTTTCATGCCACGTCCGGCAGAAACAACGAGTTCTGCTTCCGGTAGCGGTACTGTACCTTTTACGGTACTGACTTCTTTCACGCGTACACGGCTCGCAGGTACATCGACACCTGCCGCATCAACAGCTACATCGCCGCCAACTACTTCGGGCGGGAAGGTGTTTCCTGCAATCGAAAGTACTTTTTTATCCGAATTGATATTATAATCAACGATAGCTTTGCCGGAAAATACATTCTTTTTGACGACAAAACCTGCGCTTGTATCCGGCAATGTTTTCACACCACTCACCGCACCTGCATCCAAGCGGACGGCAACTCTACCCAAGAGCGATTTGCCCGTAGAATCATCGGGCATAACAACAACGCTTGCGCCAATTTGCTCCGCTACTTTGGCAATAACAGCAGCGTGTACACCACTGTCAAAGCTCTCTGCTCCGGCTGCATTGAGTACTTTACCCGCGCCGTATTGACCGAGTACGCCTGCATTATCCACATTTCCAATAGTAAGCGCAACGACTTCTGTACCAAGTGCTTGCGCTGCTTTATATCCGTAAGTAACAGCTTCGAAGGCAGATTTTTTGAGTTGACCTTCCGGGCTGCTTGTATATACTAAAACCATTTTGATTTTCGATTTTTGATTTAGTGATTTTTGATTGACTGACAGATTTTCGATTTTTGATTTTCGATTTTTGATTTATAAAATTTTGCAACGCAAAATTCAATCAAAAATCAAAAATCCCTAAATCAAAAATCAAATGACTTTGGCTTCGCTATGAAGCAGTTCGACCAATTTGTCCATATCCTCTGCGTCGATGTAGTGACAATCTTTTTTCTCCGGCGGAAGCGCGTAGGATGCAACCGAAACCTTTTCTGATACATCTACGGGAGGAATGACATTTAATGGTTTGCGTTTTGCCATCATGATACCTCGCATATTAGGGATTCGTTGTTCAGCGAGTCCTTTGGCAGCACTGATAGCAAATGGCGTATCTACCTCAACGATTTCTTGACCACCTTCAATATCTCGCGATATAGTAGCTGTATTCCCTGCAATATCCATTTTGGTCGCATAAGAAATGAATGGCATATCCAACATTTCAGCGACCATCGCGCCGATTTGTGCGCCATTATAGTCGATGGTTTCTTTACCGAAGAATACGATGTCGTAAGCACCTGCTTTGGCTTGTTCAGCGATTTGCCTGGCAACATAGTATGTGCTGCAATTTTCAGGTGCATCTACGCGAATCGCGTCATCTGCACCGATGGCAAGTCCTTTGCGGATAACGGTATCATTGGCAGCAGAGCCTACATTGATGGTGGTAACAGTACCGCCTGTGGCTTCTTTGAGTTCTAAGGCACGCACGAGGGCGTACCATTCGTCGTAGGGATTCATGATGTACTGAACACCCTGGGTGTTGAACTCCGTATCGTTGTTGGCAAAAGAGATTTTGGTTGTGGTGTCCGGTGTTTTACTGACACAGACCAATAATTTCATAATTTTTTATTTGAAAAACAGTCCATAGTCGGCAGTCCATAGTCCATAGTTTTTGATGAGACTCGCGTTCATCTATGGACTATGGACTATCAACTATGGACTTAAAATTAACTTACAAAAGTTTCAATATTTTTTGAAAATTCGGCTGCAAAGGTAACAAAAGGAGAGAAATAATGTTCGATTTTGGCGATGGATTTAGCAAACTTTAGGGCAATTTGTTTGAGAAGAAGAAAAAATTACACATTTCTGTTAAAAGTGTCAATAAATCTCCTTAGTTTTGTAGGACAGAACACGCACAATGAGAATTATCATCTCCTAGCACTCATCCTATTCACACCAACCCGACATTAATGATTGAGTTATAATAAGTTATTTCGCGATAATAACATTGTATCTTAAATCCTTTGCTATTTTTTAAATACCCGTAAAACAATTACATACAAACAGTAAATAACAAAAACTTTGACTTCATTGCGTCATGTAGTGTGCCTGTATGCGCTTTGTACGTCTTAAATTAGAATGAATAGATTTTCACCACATTCTGACATAAAAGTCTAATACAGATTCCAAAAGATAATCCCGACAATTATCGGGAAAATTTCGATGTAAATACACCGTGAAAAATATGTATTTACATTCAGTTTTTGTTGAATTTGGAGACAAAATATATAAATGTTTTTTAGTGATTTGGAATTTGTATTAAATTTCTCATTTCCACTCAAAACTTAAAGTATCAAAAATGAAAAAATTGTTTACTACATTAATGCCGATGGTTGCGTTTTGCGTCTTCGGATTTAGTCAAGGGCAATATGACGTCCGCTTCAATCTCAATACTTTGGATTGTGATGGCGAACAGTTTTTGCTCGATCTCGATGTGAGAGCCAGCGATCCGGGAGCTACATTTACCATTGCTGAACAAAACTATCGTTTCTCATACAACCGAGATGCACTTACTCCCGGCAGTGCTACTATTAACAGAGAAGGCGAATTAAGCGGCTTTATCCTTGATGGCGGCGTACTCACTGCTTTGTATTCTACACACAATCTTGGAGGTTCTTTGGATACCATTATTTCCTATAACGTAGAGCTTGCCGGTGGCGATGGCGTCTTAGTAGAAGGCGGTTGGGTCAATGTCGGTACTTTGGCTTTCCAAGTAGATGACATTGATGCTTGCCTTGACTTGACTTGGCATGATAGAACGATATTCCCACCTACATTTGTTAGTACTTTCGCAGGTGGTACGCGTGTACCCGTTACTGAAGGGTCATATGTCAATGAGTTGACTTTCAGTTGCTTTAGCGAGATATGTGCAGAATCTCTTCCAGTTGAATTGATGAATTTTGACGCTGTAAACGGCGAAGACTGCACCATCGAACTCACTTGGAAAACTGCTACCGAAACCAATAATGACTATTTCAAAATTGAAAAAAGTACTGACGGTATCAACTATGAAACTATCGGTACAGTAGATGGCAAGGGCAATTCGTCCACACCGACTGTTTATACTTTCACAGACCGTTCGCCTTCGCTTGACAACTACTACCGCCTAAAGCAAGTAGATATAGGTGGCATCGTAAGCACAAGCAGCCAGCTTATTATCCGTTCTGATTGTTTTGATGATGGTGCGGTGAATACCATCGACGTATTCCCGAATCCTGTACATGACAAAGGCAGTATCAAATTCTACAACACCAATCTTGGTGATACTCAAGTTGAATTGAATATCGCTGATGCATTAGGTAGAACAGTACACACTGAAATCCTTCATGTGAATGATGGTCCTAACATCCTTCACTTCAATACTTCCAATCTCATTCCGGGTACTTATTATGTACAATTGAAAGGCAATAACTGGCTTTCTGCTTCGGAGAAGATTGTAAAAATGGATTAAGATAATGTGAATTAATCAACATTTGCATTTGCTTTTTCGTAGAGCAAAAAGATAAAATCGAGCGCATGTCATCTGATGGCATGCGCTTTTTTTTATGCTCAACCAATTCTAAATTACAATGTTATTATCATTCAAAATTCATCCATTCAAAATTCATCATTAAAAAGACCGTCACCAAATACAATTTAAAACGTCTATTGATAGGTAGCGAAAATTTAGATTTCATCTGAAAAACATTTATTTTCGCGCTATTCTAATTTTGGTATCAAATTCACATCAAATCAATGCTACAAATACAACCTTACGACCAATTCGTCAAACGCCACATCGGACCCGACCAAAGCGAATTGACCGCCATGCTGAAGACCATCGGTATCGGCACATTGGACCAACTCGTAGATGAAACCATACCGCCCAATATCCGCATCAATAGCGATTTAGGCTTGCCCGAAGCCCTTACCGAATACGAGTATCTTCGTGCGCTTCGTCGCATTGCCGCCAAAAATAAAGTCTATCGCAGCTACATCGGCTTGGGTTATCACGACACGATTACGCCGTCGGTCATCCTTCGCAATATCTTTGAAAATCCGGGTTGGTACACGCAATATACGCCTTACCAAGCCGAGATTGCACAGGGACGACTCGAAGCCCTCCTCAATTTCCAGACGATGGTCAGCGACCTCACCGCTTTGCCCATTGCCAATGCCTCGCTGCTTGATGAAGGTACGGCCGCAGCCGAAGCGATGACCATGTTTTATAATCAAAAAAATAAACGCAATAAAGGCGAAGCAATTAATAAGTTTTTGGTGTCGGACAAAGTACTGCCACAGACGATTGACGTGCTAAAAACCCGCGCTATACCGCTTGATATAGAGTTGGTTGTGGGCGATTGGCGTACCTTTGAATTTGATGAAAAGACCTTCGGCGCGATACTCCAATATCCCGCAGCCGACGGCGAAGTAGCCGATTACACCGCCTTCGCTCAAAAGACCAAAGCGGCAGGTGCTTACCTCACCGTAGCGGCTGATATACTTAGCCTTGCGCTACTCACACCTCCCGGTGAATGGGGTGCAGATGCCGTCGTAGGTACGACCCAACGCTTAGGCGTACCAATGGGTTACGGCGGACCGCACGCAGCATATTTTGCCACTACGGAGGATTTTAAACGCCAAATTCCGGGACGCATCATCGGCGTTTCTGTCGATTCCAACAACAATCCTGCGCTCCGCATGGCACTCCAAACCCGCGAGCAACACATTCGCCGCGACAAAGCGACTTCCAATATATGTACAGCACAAGCATTGCTCGCAATTATGGCAGGTATGTATGCGGTCTATCACGGTCAAGCGGGTATTCGCGCGATTGCCGAGCGCGTACACGGACTCACACGCATACTCACACACGAGCTTGATAAACAAGGATTTGCCAACGAAAATGAATATTATTTTGATACTGTAAAAATAAAAACCTCACAGGAAGTACGCGATAATATCCAAAAACTCGCACTTCAAAACGGTATCAATTTCCGTTATTTCGGGAAAAATTATATTGGAATTACACTGGATGAAACGGTTTCGATAACTGATTTAAAGGATATTATTGATATTTTTAAAAATTCAGACAGACTTGATTTCGTTCCATTACCTTTAAATGGTGAATTAAAACATTACACAAGTATTGCAGAAGAATTAGAGGTAAAAATCCCCACGAATATTCAACGTCAATCTGAATATCTCACCCACCCAATTTTCAATAGCCATCATTCCGAAACAAAAATGATGCGTTATATTAAGTCATTGGAAAACAAAGATTTATCCTTGACACATTCGATGATTCCTTTGGGTTCGTGTACCATGAAATTGAATGCTGCTTCGGAATTAATGCCTGTCAGTTGGGCGGAATTTGGTGGTTTGCATCCTTTTATTCCACTCGACCAAGCGCAGGGTTATAAGCAGATTTTTGAAGAATTGGAAAGCTATCTTTGTGCGGCTACGGGTTTTGATGCTTGTTCATTGCAACCCAATTCGGGCGCACAAGGCGAGTATGCGGGCTTGCTCACCATTCGTGCGTACCATGAAGCGAATGGCGATACGCA
>CALHBW010000193.1 GCA_937930625.1 uncultured Saprospiraceae bacterium
TTTGACATTTTTTGCAAATAGTATCTCACGCGGAGAACGCAGAGGTCGCAGAGAATTGATTATTAGCACTCTGCGTTCTCTGCGAACTCTGCGTGAAATACAAGTTTTATTGAATTTGCAAAAATTGTCAAAGAACCAAAATATATTTTATTTAAACGATACTAAATCTAAAAATCACTCAATGTCAATACAAAAGGAAAAACTATTTTTATCCAGTAAAGACATGCCCAAATACGAATATGATATTCGTATTTTCAAGGGGATGTATGTTACTAACCCAATACTACAATATTTTGTTTTTGTACCACTTATTATTATGGTGGCTGCGTATGCGCTTGCGAGTCTGGAGATGAGTTGGTGGAAGTTTATTTTGGGATTGGCTGGTAGTGTGGCGTTTTGGACGATATTCGAATATATGACACATCGCTGGTTTTTTCATGCCGACCCGCGTAATACGTGGATGCGAAAATTGTTGGATAGCATGCACTGGGCACATCATGAGTATCCGAATGATGACCGGATTATGTTGGTCAATCCGCTTATCAGTGTGCCTGTAGCAGCGGGAGTATATTTGATTTTTTATTTGTTAATCGACGAATACGCACACCCTTTTATTGTAGGGGTAATGACAATTTATTTATTGTATGATTGGTTTCATTTTGCTTCGCACAATAAAAACTATAATAATTGGTGGTTTCAACTGATGAAACGTCATCATATGAAACATCATTACCAGGATACTGCAAAAAATTATGGCTTTACATCTACGATTTGGGATAAGATTTTGGATACAGAAATTGAGGTAAAGGACAAAGCGAAGAAACAAGCATCTGCCAATTCATAGGGATAAATCACACTTATCTCTATAAGTGTATTTTTCTCAAAAAATCCATATGAATTGTTTGGTTATAGTGAATGTTAATTTTCTTAACATTAAGTTAAGTTGCTGATTTTCAATTTTATATTAAAAAAATCTATATTGCTTTTTGCAATAAATAATGCCTCGAATGATTTTTTCTTTTTTAAATTAATTCGGGCTTTATTGATTATCCGACACAAAAAATTTTGAATTGTAACATTAATTTACAATTTTTGTGGCTGTCAGTTTTAAAATTCATTGTTTTATTGTTTCCGGGGTTCATGGTTTCATAGCTCAATTGTTTCATTGTTACAATTAATTTTGCTTCGCAAAATTTCTACTTCAATTAACAATAAAACAATAAAAACAATCGAATAATGTAACTTGGAGGGGTGGCCGAGTGGTCGAAGGCGCACGCTTGGAAAGCGTGTATACCTCTAAAGGGTATCGTGGGTTCGAATCCCACTCTCTCCGCCGAAGAAAGACCCCAAACTCTAACACCCAAATTCCAATATAATTAAGGTGAAAAATCGCTTTAATTTGGAATTTGGAATTTGTTTTTTGGAATTTTCGCTTTGCGTACACACCAAAAAGCGTTTGAAATTAATCTAATTTATAACCAATACAACTCGTAAATTATTAATCTGAGTTGAGGGTTTTGGGTTTCGAGTGATCTTGTACTGTGAAAAACAGCACAGGAGAAAAGGTAAGTGAACCATGCAGTTATCGTATTTTGATGTGCGTTTAGTCAACTCGTAACTCGCAACTCGTAACTCGCAACTTGAGTTTATTAACTAATGACTATTATGAGAAAGCTATTAGCATTATTGCTTGTTTTGGGCATGGTGGCGTTCACAACGGACTATGCTGTTGCTCAAGACGGCGAACAGACTGTCGGTGAGCAAGTTATTGAGGGCGCACAAGATGCTGCCGAAGCTGCCGGTGACATGGCGCAGGATGCTGCTGAAACCGTAGGCGACGCTGCCGGGGATCTAGCAGATACTGCTGCCAATGTGGTTGCCCCTAAAAAATTTGGACACCAACTCTTGAAGGAGTACTTTATTCAAGGTGGTTGGCAATTTATGGCACTTGTACTCGTATGTCTTATCTTAGGTTTGGCATTCTGTATAGAGCGTATTATTACGTTGAACTTGGCTTCTGCCAATACCGACAAACTCGTCGCGCGTGTAGATGATGCACTTCGCAACGGCGATATGGCACAAGCCAAAGAAATCTGTAAATCTACGCCCGGTCCTGCAGCAAGTATCATTCACGAAGGCTTAAAGCGTTCGGGTGGTGGCTTGGAAAGCGTAGAGAAAGCAATGGTTTCCTACGGTTCGGTTCAGATGGGACTTTTGGAAAAAGGCTTGGTTTGGATTTCACTCTTTATCGCTATCGCACCGATGCTTGGTTTCATGGGTACGGTAATCGGTATGATCACAGCCTTCGATAAAATCGAGGAAGTGGGTGATATCAACCCATCTATCGTTGCAGGTGGTATCAAGGTAGCACTTTTGACAACAGTATTCGGTCTTATTACGGCGATTATCCTTCAGATTTTTTACAATTATATTGTATCAAAAATTGACAGTATCGTCAACCGCATGGAAGATGCTTCTACTTCATTGGTAGATGTATTGATTGACAACAAAGTAATTAGCTAAGAGCCAATTTAAGTTTGATTTTTATAAGTTAAAAAATTGATGCCAGACATTTAATTTAATCTTAGACTTAAACTTAGACTTTCCCGATAGCTATCGGGATAAACTTATCAAGTATGTATAATTTTTTAAGCAAAAACGGACAGTTAATAGCTTTCCTCTTGGGCTTGTTATTGGTGGTTATCTTTGTTATCTCAGCAGTCACAGGCATGAACGGTTACGCTGATACGCCAACCAGAGAAGTGTTGTACGAATCCAGTATCTTTGACTTTGGATTGATTGCCGCACGTTGGTTGACGATTCTTGGATTCATACTAATGGTTCTTTTCATTATTCGCTCTGTGATTATGAACCCAAAAGGTTCCTTACCTTTGGTTATTGCAGCAATAGCAATTGCAGTCCTCTTCTTTGTATTCAAAGGTATGGATTCAGGCGAAATCACCAAGTCCATGTATAAATATAACGTATCTGCCGGTGAAGGGGGAATTGTAAGCGGAGGCTTATGGGTCGCCATCATCATGTTTTTCGGTGCTTGGATAGTACTTATCCTTTCCGAAATCAGAGGAATATTTAGATAATAACGTGTTGACGTGTTGACGTACTGACGTGCTGACGTATTTTCATCAGCACATCAGCACATCAGCACATCAGCACTTCAAAAAATAAAATTATGGCAAGAAGAGAATCGCCTGAAGTAAATGCAGGTTCGATGGCAGACATTGCCTTCCTGCTGCTCATCTTCTTCCTCGTCACCACTACGATTGACGTGGATAAAGGGATTACGGTCAAATTACCACCGTGGTCGGATGAGCCGCCACCGGAAATGAAGCTCAACGAGCGTAATGTGTATTCGGTACTTGTCAATGCCAATGATGAACTCTTGGTACGCGGACAGCCTATGCGTCCCGGGGACTTGCGCGAGAATACTAAAAATTTTATCGCCAATCCGAGAAAGATGCCTAACATGGCAGAGACGCCCAAAAAGGCGATTATCTCACTCAAAAACGATAGAGGTACTTCTTATGAAGCCTACATTAGAGTGTATAATGAGTTGAAAGCCGCCTATCGTGAGCTTTGGGACGATGCTGCTGATGCACAATACGGTAGAACTTACGAAGAACTGGAACTTGAAGAAAAAAGGACGCTACGTGCTGACATTCCTTTAGTTATCTCCGAAGCCGAACCTACTTCGTTTGGTGAAGAGAAATAAATTAAAAAATTCCATAAAAAAATGAATAAATGAGTATATGAATAAATGAGTAAATAATTTAATCGTAGTAAAAATTAAAAACATTTACTCATTTCATCATTTACTCATCTACTCATTTCAATTTGGAATTTAAATTCACAATTATGGCAAAATTTAGTAGAGGAAAAGGACGTGGAACGCCGAAAATATCAACGGCATCATTGCCGGATATTATCTTTATTCTGCTGTTCTTCTTTATGGTTGTAACGGTGATGAAAGACTCCGAACTCAAAGTCGAAGTCAATTATCCGTATGCTACCGAACTACAAAAGCTGGAGAAAAAATCACTCGTCAGCTATATATATATCGGTGTCCCTGCACAGCGTTTTCGCAAGAAATATGGTAGTGCGCCACGTATTCAGTTAAATGATTCTTTCAAAGAGGTAAAAGACTTAAAGCTTTTCCTCGAACAAGAAAAATCAAAGCTGCGGGAAGCAGAGCGCGGACTTATGACCGCCTCCATTCGTGCCGATAAGGATGTGACAATGGGTATTGTCACTGACGTAAAAACCGAACTACGCAAAATAGGTCAACTCAAGGTGAATTATTCATCTAAACCACGTACAGATGACCTTTAGAATTGGTTACTATACAAAATGATGTAACGCCATTCCGGTTTCGGGGTGGCGTTTTTTTTTGTTTAGAACTGTGTTATTCCTCACCCACCCACCAATTTCCCACCAAGCGGCATCTTTCATAATGTAACGATTTTCTAACACTTAAAATAATTCATCATGAAACGCTTCGACAATCAAATCAATGCAGGCTCAATGGCAGACATCGCCTTCTTGCTACTCATTTTCTTTTTGGTAACGACTACAATTGATGTAGATAAAGGCATTACCGTCAAACTACCACCTTGGGACGACGAACAAATACTTCAGCCTGTACCACCACGCAATGTTTTCTCAGTGAAAGTCAACAGCAACAACGAACTCCTTGTACGAAAAGAGCCGATTCCAATTTCGCGACTCAAAGAGCACACCATTGAGTTCATCCTCAATCCCAACCAACGCGGCGACATGCCCAATAGCCCGAAAAAAGCTGTCGTCTCTCTTCAAAATGACCGCGAGACCAACTACGAAACCTACATCGAAGTCTATAACGAACTCAAAGCCGCCTACAACCAAATCTGGGAAGAAGAAGCCCTCAAACGCTACGGCAAAACCTACGAGAACCTCAAACGCGAGGAAAAGAAAAGTATTCGCAAAGACATCCCACTTATCATCTCGGAGGCAGACCCCACCGATTTTGCCTTAAAGTAATGCTACAATGCTACAATGCTGTAATGCGATAATGCTACAATGTCCGCGTAATAATCATTGTAGCATTATCGCATTACATTCACTCATTCACACATTCAAAATTCACTCATTGATTATGGCTAAATTAAAAAGTAAACCAAAACGCAGTCGTCCCACAATTTCGACAGCATCATTGCCTGATATTATTTTTATATTACTATTCTTTTTTATGGTAGTTGCTATTATTCGGGAAGATAATCTGTTGGTGAAAATCACACCACCCAAAGCCACTGAATTGCAAAAACTCGGCAGAAATGATGAAATCAACCATATTTATGTCGGGCATCCTGTCACCCCAGAAGCAGGTACTGCACCGCGTATTCAACTAAATGACGCATTTGCTGATGTTGATGATATTCAACGATTTGTTGCAGCTCATCCACAGAAACATTCGACGACCTTGCACATAGATGAGCAAGTCACAATGGGCATCGTCACAGATGTGAAAACCGAACTGCGACGTGCAAACGCGCTAAAAGTGCATTATGCAAGCAAAAAGAAAACGGAAGAATAATAATATTTTACATATTC
>CALHBW010000194.1 GCA_937930625.1 uncultured Saprospiraceae bacterium
CAATCATTTTTAATTAACATTATTTTAGGATTTGTTTTTATTCACAAAATACTCTCTTCATAAAAGTAGGGGCTTTTGCAGTACAGATATAGCATAACTAACTAATAACCAATTAACTAATCAACTAATTACTAACGTCAACTTAAACTTAAACTTTACTCCCCCTTATCATCGCCCATCGCCTTTAAATTTGTGTCCGGGCGTACTTCACTAACGGGTACATGATTGGCTTTGAAGTCGGATAATTTCATTTGATGTAAAAGACCGTCATTTTCTTTTTTTGTTTTAATAGAAATCTGTTTAGGTAAGAGTAAACCCTCCGTCACTTCCTGCAAATCTTCATAAAACGCCACGCCTGTCGTACCTCCAAAAGCGTCACGTACTGTAAATTCAACCAAGTCCATCATCTTTGTTTTCTGGTTAATCCAAACCATGTACTGGTCGATGTCTTTTTGCGGTTCTTGTGATTTCCATGTAGCATATACAAGGTCGTAAGTTTCCCCATTAAAAACCTGCTCACCTGCGTAGGAAATAATCGTCGCATTTTGAATACGAGCAGACAATTCGATAAAATACTGATAAGTCGGCACCCAAAAAGTTGCTTTTTTATGCTTATCAAAGACAGCTTTACCACCATTCTCCTGCGTATAAGTTTTCCATGACTGAATACCCCATGTTTCGCCTTTCAATTTGCCTGAATTAAAGGTCAATTTACCATCATAACTTCCCGGTGCATACATAGCCTGAGCCGTCATTTTTTTATCAGGAAACGGACTGGCAATACTCCCCATCAATCCAAAAAACTCATCTCCAAGCGTCAACTCATACACTTCAATCCCTTCCCATGCAGCAGGGCTTTGTCCGGTATGAATATTTGCCAATAAGTCTTTTCCTTTATTCAAATTGATTTCGGCAGCACCACTTGATTTTGCCACATCAGTACGAATATCTGACAAACACGACTGAAAAGAAATTGCAAACAAACAAAACAACAAATAACTCAAGTTGCGAATTAGCGAGTTACGAGTTGCGAGTTGGCTAAACGCACGCAGAAAAGAAGTAACTTTAGCGTTTATCTGCTTACCATATTTATTTTTGAAAACCCGTAACCTGTAACCCGTAACTCGAATTAATTGATAATTTTTAAAAGAATTCATGCTCGTATTTTTTTTATAATGACTTGAGTTCGTAATTCTTTATACTTCGTTCTTCGGTAGTAATTTCCATGCTAACAAAGAACGACGAACGCAGAACACAACAAAATGATATTCGCAAATATATGGTTTAAATTGAATAGAAATATGTTTCCAAACAACAAAACATCCAAAAGTGTGTATAACAAATTGCACAATAAGTGATTTTTACGCGAAGGGCGCAGAGTACGCAGAGGGCTGATAATCAAAATCTCTGCGTACTCCGCGTTCTCTGCGTGAGATAATTTGTGCAATTTGTTATACACACCACCCAAAAGCCTGTTGGATTTTACGTAGATTTGCAGCGAAAATAGGCTACCCGTTTAAGTTTGCTCGCGGGATATTACTCGTCTGACGAAGGTTTTTGTGAAATGTAGTGATTTGTCTCATCAAATATTCGCACTAAATAAAGTAATTCGTCTGACGAGTATTCGCTTTAGGCAAAGTTAGATGGGTAGCCCGAAAATACATTGTAAATTCCTCAATCGAAAATCAAAAATCACTTAATTCAATGAAAGTATATCATTTAGCAACTTGCAACACTTGCCAACGAATCATTAAAGAGTTGGGCTTAGAGGGAAAAGCAACCTTGCAAAACATCAAAGAAGAAAAAATAACAGCCGCGCAGTTGGACGAAATGCACAAATTGGCGGGTTCGTATGAAGCCCTTTTTAGTCGTCGTGCTATGAAGTGCCGTTCAATGGGTCTGAATGAAATGCAACTCACCGAAGACGATTATCGAAAATACATTCTCGAAGAATATACTTTCCTAAAACGCCCCGTCATAGTCACTGATAATCAAATATTTATAGGCAATTCAAAGAAAGTGGTTGAAAGTGCAAAAGCAGTTTTATGATGTCAAAAACGATAACAAAAGAGGGAATTTCCGAGTGGTTTATGGGCTTGCAAGACCGCATTTGTGCAGGCTTGGAAGCGGAAGATGGTGAAGGGAAGTTCCGTGAAGACCTTTGGCAACGTGCCGAAGGCGGTGGTGGGCGTACGCGCATCATACAAGGACGACATATCGAAAAAGGCGGTGTCAATTTCTCTGCCGTACACGGTCCGATGCCTGAAAAAATTGCTAAGGCATTGAATATTTCAGAAGGTAATTTTTATGCTACGGGTGTATCTATCGTCCTGCATCCCATCAATCCGCATGTGCCGATTATTCATATGAATGTTCGTTATTTTGAAATGACTAACGGGCTGTGGTGGTTTGGCGGTGGGATAGACCTCACGCCGCATTACATCGTGCGCGAAGATGCGCGATTTTTTCACCAACAATTAAAAAACACTTGCGATAAACACGATGCCCTCTACTACCCCAAATTCAAGCAGTGGGCAGATGATTATTTTTATATCAAACATCGTAAAGAAACACGGGGCGTGGGCGGAATTTTCTTCGATAGATTGAATGACAAAACAGAAGGTTTTACAAAAGAAAACCGCTTGGCTTTCACACAAGATGTCGGTGAAACCTTTTTACCGACTTACACACATTTGCTCCAAAAAAATAAAGATAAATCATATGCAGACAAGGACTTGGCATGGCAACGGGTGCGACGCGGACGCTACGTAGAATTTAATCTCGTATGGGATAAAGGCACACGTTTTGGCTTGGATACTGATGGGCGTATTGAGTCAATTCTAATGAGTATGCCGCCACAAGCCAATTGGATTTACAACCATCAACCGGAAGCCGATAGCCCCGAAGCTATGACCCAAAAGTTATTGAAAAAAGGCATTGATTGGGTGTAGAAAAGTGAAATTCATGTAGTTGACTACATGAATTTACGTGAATTCGTGTAGTCAACTACATGAATTTGTGTAAAAAAATGCAGTTGAAAATTTTTCATATAATTTTATTACAATAAATAATCATCTGATTATGAAATATTAAATCAGAAAATGGTCACTTTTTTAACAAAAAATCAAAAATCACCCAATCAAAAATCAAAAATCACTCTTTTTTCATCTGCCGCATCAAGCCTTCCTGCACCACTGAAGCCACCAATTTGCCGGAGCGATTGAAAAGCATTCCCCGCGAAAAGCCGCGCGAATTGGAAGCACTCGGACTGTCGATAGCGTATAGCAACCACTCGTCCATTTTGAAATCACAGTGAAACCACATCGCATGGTCCAGA
>CALHBW010000195.1 GCA_937930625.1 uncultured Saprospiraceae bacterium
CCTTAATTTTCTTCAACAAATCGCCCGAATACTCATCATCAATATACAACTCTGCATCGCGTGTCAATTTAATTGAAAAAGTATCGCGTATCACATATCCCGGAAACAAAAACGAAATACTATGTCGCACGATGTCATCCAGAATAATCAACTCATGTTGCCCTTCCTCCGAAGGCAATTCCACAAAACGCGGCAAGTGATTCGATGGAATCTGAACAAGCGCATAACGCGTTTTTCCTTTATCACTTCCATCAGCTTCCTCCATATCAATGGCGAGATAGAGCGCGGCATTATTCAAAAATGGCGAAATCTTCTTTTTGACCAACAACATCGGCTGCACATAAGGCAACATATTATTATTAAAATACTCTTCGATAAACTCGCGCTGTTTGCCGTTCAAATCCATTCGACGCAAAGCATGAATACCATTTTTTTGCAATTCAGGGATAATTTCTTCCTCAAAAATACGGCTAAATTCTGCCTGCTGCTTATTCACCACCTTGTGAATTTTGCGAAGCAGTTCTCGCGGGTCAGACTCCACCATCCGTCTATCCTTCTTCTTCAATCGAATCAAACTACGGTGATACGCCACCCGCACCCGGAAATATTCATCGAGATTATTCGAGTAAATTGCCAAAAATTTCAAGCGTTCCAATAACGGCACACTTCGGTCTTTTGCCTCCTGCAATACTCGATAATTGAAGGTCAACCAACTCAAATCTCTGTGTACGTAATTCATGATAAATGAGTAGATGAGTAAATGATGAAATGCGTAAATGAGGATGGACGAACCATTTACTCATTTATTCATATACTCATTTACTCATTTTTATACTTCTTAGGAAATTCAAAACTAACCATCTGCCCATTATCTGCGCTAAGGTCATTCCATGATTTTATGTCGAATTCAATTTCGACAATACCGCAAGTAGGAACATTGGGAATATAATCCTCCGAGTAAGTATTGGCAAAAATCGTAAAATCGGGATTATGCCCGAACAAAAAAGCTACCTCATGCTCATCAGATAAATGCCGTGAAATATTCATCAAAACCGGAAAACCGGCAAGATACATTTCCTTTTTCACCTCAATATCATCCGGCAGATAACCCACAGCCTCTGCAATAATCTTGGCAGTACGCAATGCCCGCACAGCATAGCTACTGATGATAATATCGGGCTTTACGCCCTTCTCTTTCAATAAATTACCCATAAACGGCGCATCCCGC
This sequence comes from uncultured Saprospiraceae bacterium, assembly GCA_937930625.1. Classification (GTDB taxonomy): domain Bacteria; phylum Bacteroidota; class Bacteroidia; order Chitinophagales; family Saprospiraceae; genus JAHDEO01. The sequence continues at coordinate 1,229 of CALHBW010000195.1, forward strand.
AAACCGCGCTGATTGAGTGGACGTTCATGGTCTTTTAGCGAATCATCCTTCCAACTGGACTTCGCATGTCTGATTAAATATAATCGTTTCATAGATTTAGTTGATAGTTGATAGTCTATAGACCATAGTTCATGTAAGTTGTAAGCTATTTTTTTGCGAAACAAAGATAAAAACTATCGACTATCGACTATGGACTGTTGACTATATCCCACAAAAGTAAAAAAAGGTAGGAAAAATTTTATCTTTGCGCCCTATTTGGTGAATTAGTTTATTGGTTTATTGAGTTTATTAGGTTTATTGAGTTTATTGGGTTATTGAGTTTATTAAGTTTATTGGTTTATTAAGTTTGTTGGTTTATTGAGTTTATCAGAGATTGGTTTCAGCTATTCTTTTTTTAATAACATAAATTACTTTTCATTATTTTTTTTATAAAATTTTAAATGAAATTAATTTTAAATAATTATTAAATTAATATTTCAAACCAATTACAGATAAATTCAATAAACCAACAAACTCAATAAACCAATAAACCTAATAAACTCAATAACCCAATAAACTCAATAAACCCAATAAACCAATAACCCAATAAACTCCATAAACTAAAAAAAATGGCTTTAAAATGTGGCATCGTGGGTCTGCCCAATGTTGGTAAATCTACACTTTTCAATGCGCTGACCAATGCGAAGGCTTTGGCAGCAAATTACCCTTTTGCGACCAAAGAACCGAATGTCGGTATCATCACTGTACCCGATGACCGCCTGAACAAATTGGCAGAAATCGTCAATCCTCAAAAGGTACAGCCTACAACAGTCGAAATTGTTGATATAGCGGGTTTGATAAAAGGCGCGAGTCAGGGCGAAGGGCTTGGTAATCAATTTCTTGCGAACATTCGTGAAGTAGATGCTATTGTGCATGTTGTACGTTGTTTTGATGATGATAATGTGGTGCATGTCGATGGTCGTGTTGACCCGGTGGGCGACAAAGACATCATCGACACCGAATTGCAATTAAAAGATATTGAGACGCTCGAAAAACGCCTCGAAAAATTGCGTAAACAAGCCAAAACTGCTCAAAAAGAGGACATCCGCGCCTTAGAATTTGCTGAAGGCTTGAAAACGCATATCGAATCGGGCAATCCGGCGCGTACCTTTTCCGTAGAAGACCCCGACCTCAAACGCTACCGCGAATTTTTCTTATTGACTTCAAAGCCCGTACTTTACGTCTGCAATGTAGATGAAGATTCTGTCAACGATGGCAACGAATACACCCAAAAATTCAAAGCTGCTGTCGCGAATGAAGACGCACAAGTCGTTTTGATTAGTGCAAGCATTGAAGCCGACATCGCCGAACTCGAAACCTACGAGGAGCGCATGGAATTTCTCGCCGAAATGGGCTTATCCGAACCCGGCGTCAACAAGGTCATTCACGCTTGTTATCGTTTGTTGAAGTTGATAACCTACTTTACCGCAGGCGAAAAAGAAGTTCGTGCATGGACGATACGCGAAGGTACACTTGCGCCCGGCGCAGCAGGTGTCATTCACTCCGATTTTGAACGCGGATTCATTCGTGCTGAGGTGATTAAATATAATGATTATGTTTCACTTGGTTCGGAATCTGCTTGTCGTGATGCCGGAAAAATGTCCGTAGAAGGAAAGGAATATGTGGTCGGAGATGGAGATGTGATGCACTTCCGGCATAATGTGTAATGACTCTTTATTTATTGAAAAATGCTCCTCTTGTATTTCCAAAACGCAAGAGGAGCATTTTTTTTGTAGTTAAAAACCACAAAAACTCCCTATCTTTACGCTCCTACATGAACACCAACGCCGAACATATCAATATCTTCATCGCGTATTTTATTTTTGAACAAATTGAATCCCATCCAAAAAAAACTTAAATTTGCTGTATCAAAATCAGCTAAAATGGATACAGCTAAAAGATTACGCTCAGATATTATAGACTTGTTGCCACAAGCAGATACTAAGATATTAGAATCTATTCATCACCAACTTGAAGTAGCACAGTTTGAGGTATATTACAAGCAGTGGAAGGCTGAAACTGCATTTGAATCGAATGGTAGGAAGATTATAGAAAATGCTCACTACCAGAAGATTATTGATATGGGAGAGGTTGCTGTACCATTGATTTTAGAGAAATATGCACAAGCAAATGACCACTGGTCTTATGCATTGAGAAGTATTACAGGAATCAGCCTCAATGAATCTACATACTATGGCAATTTGGAAGCTATCAGAATGGACTGGATTGCATGGGGCGTCGAAAAAAAAATGATAGATGCACCAGAGTTTTCCAAATGAATTTCCAAATTCCACTAAAGAACCTTTCCTAATTACCAGTCCGCAAGATGTGTGTTATAATTGCATCGCATGGGCTTTTGGAGATAACAAAAAGTTTTATTGGCCCTCTGATTTACCGGAATATTTTTGGCCCGAAAATATCAAAAAGGAGGAATCAGTCGATGCCTTTGTTGCACTGTATGAATCTATTGGTTATTCAAATTGCGAAGATGGAGAATTGGAAACAGGATATGAAAAGGTTGCTATTTTCGCATTAAATGGAGAACCCACTCACGCAGCCCGACAACTTCAAGACGGATTATGGACAAGCAAACTCGGCTCTCATGTGGATGTCACACACACTATTCATGCTATCAAGGGGGGCATGTATGGAGATGTAGTGCAATACATGAAACGAAGAATAGCTAGTGCGTCTTTGGTTGTGGATGCTCCCGTTATGGATGAGAAAGATTTTAAAGCATTGCAGGATATAAAAATCCCGACCCCCAACGAAAAATCGCCAAAGTCCGGGAATATCTTATCTCGCTACTCGCTACTCGAAACTCGCTACTTATTTAAGTACTTCAACATCACCCTCAAAAGCCCCTCATTCTTCCCATAAGGCGCGTAACGTATAGGCGCATCTACGATAAAGGATTTGTGCAGCACACTCTTCTTATGCGAAAATGTCTCAAATGACGATGTTCCGTGATATGCCCCGATGCCGCTTTCACCTACACCACCAAAGGGCAGATTTGGATTGGCGATGTGCATTAGTGTATCGTTGATACTTACGCCGCCTGCGCTTGTTTCATTCATCACTTTGTCGATATTTTTTTGTGATTTGGAAAACATATATAATGCGAGCGGTTTCTCGCGGTCATTGATAAATTTAATCGCATCTTCAAGGCGCGAATAGGTCAGAATTGGCAAAATAGGACCAAAAATTTCCTCTTGCATCACCGCATCATCTTTAGCGACATTATCCATCAAAGTCGGTTGGATATAAAGGTCGGCTTCATCCGTTTTTCCACCGAAAATGATGTCTCCGCCACCATCCATTAAGCTTTTCAAACGTCTGAAATGCTTCTTATTGATGATACGTCCGTAGTCCGGGCTTTCCTGTGCGTTTTCACCGTAGAATTTGGTGATTTGTTTCTTCATTTCCGCGACGAATTTATCCTTAACTTGCTCATTAATAAGCAGATAATCCGGCGCGATACAAGTTTGTCCGGCATTCATGAGCTTACCTGAAACGATGCGTTTTGCAGCATATTCAACGTGTATTCTTTCATCTACAATACAAGGACTTTTGCCACCCAATTCGAGCGTGACAGGCGTAAGGTGCTTGGCTGCTGCCTGATAAACGATGCGCCCTACATTCGTACTACCCGTAAAGAAAACGTAGTCGAATCTTTCTGCCAAAAGTGCCTGTGTTTCGGATACCCCACCTTCAACTACGGCGATATATTCATCCGAAAAATTATCGGTAATTAAATCAGAAAGTGCCTTCGCGGTATGCGGAGCATATTCCGAAGGTTTGGCGATAACGGTATTACCCGCACACATCGCACCCACCAGAGGCGCAATCAGCAGTTGAAAAGGATAATTCCACGGCGCAATGACCAGTACATTTCCGTAAGGCTCGGACTGAATGTAGCTCGATGCCTTCGCATGAAATAGCGGTGTAGGCACTCGTTCCGGTTTTGCCCATTTCTTGGTATTTGCAATTGCATCATCCAAATCATTTAACACAAAACCAATCTCAGTCAGGTAACCTTCTGTGTCACATTTACGTAGATCTTTGTGCAACGCATCTAAAAATATACGCTCATTTTCGACGATTGCAGCGCGAAGTTTTTTCATCTGCGCGACGCGAAATTTCACATCCTTCGTTTCGCCTGTGGCAAAATAATCGCGTTGTCTGCCGACAAGGTCAGCGATATATGCAGTCTGCGAGGGTGCTAAGGTGGTAATTGCTGTCATAATTTATTCGTACTGACGACTTTAGCCGCCAAGTGTTTTAATTAGTTCAAAAACAATTATTTATAAATATTTTTTCACATTACTTGGCGATTAAAATCGCCAGTACAGTTTTACAAATATACAAAAACACAACGTATTATTTCAGAAATAATAAATTGACTGTTTTATCCATACGGAAATAACAATGAAACTGTCATTGAGTTGACATTAAAAGCCACCTTTTTTTCCGAAACTTGCGACTTGTTTTTTTGTTTATTGAAATAGGTCTTATTTTCACCCAAATTTCATGCAAGTATAAATTTGTATTTGAAAATCAATAGATTAGGGACATTCAAAAAATAATTTTGACATTTGAGCGTTCCTTTTGACTGGATTTCTAATAGAACGAATAACTTACAATGTGTTCGCCAATTTTGAATTTTGAATGAATAATTTTGAATGATAAAAAACATTCAATTTGTTAATTATTAATTATCAATAAAAAACAAAGTAAAATTTAAATTTATTTGTCATTCAAAATTCAAAATTTGGCAAAGACATTGAACTTAACTATATGAATTTAAAAAAAGATACGGAAGGCATCATTCAGCAGGTCTGTAATTTGCTACATAGAATGGACGATGAAATGTTTGCCCAACCGTTAGAGGTATTTTCCGACAGTTCCATCGGGTCGCACATTCGCCATATTCATGGATTTTATGCCTGTTTGATACGAGGTGCAGAATCGGGTGTGGTCAATTATGACAAACGTGAGCGCGACCTTCGCATACAGACGGAAACGATGTATTGCGATAAGAATTTTTGCAGTCTCGTACCGCATATCAGCCAATTGGATTTGCAACAACCCGTAACCGTATTGCAAGGGATGTACACTTCTGATGCAATTAATGGTGATGGTATTGCCTCTAGTATTGGGCGCGAACTGATTTATACCTTCGAACATGCTATCCATCACCTTGCTATCGTCAAAATGGGATTACGGGTACATTTCCCTGATTTTCAGGTAGATGCGAATTTGGGCGTCGCGCCTTCCACCATCGAATATCGCCAAAGTGTATGTGCACAGTAACTTATTTACCACTTGCCGAAGACCGTTTTATCCTCACGTCTAATCGCGATGAAGGTGTAATGCGTAAACCCGCACTCAAGCCCCAAGTGTATGATGTAGCAGGAAAACAGGTTATGTTTCCGAAAGATGGCGAAGCAGGTGGAACTTGGATTGGTACGACTCCATACGGGCGCGTAGTGTGCCTGATGAATGGCGCATTTGTACGCCATGAGCGCGAATTGCCGTATCGAATGAGTCGCGGACAGGTCGTATTGGATGCTTTGACGGCAGATAATTTAGAAGATTTTTTGCAAAATTATTTTTTGGAAAAAATAGAACCTTTTACGATTGTTGCTTTTGATTGGGAAGGTGAATTTCAGCGTTGGGAATTGCGTTGGGATGGAAAGCAAAGGCATATTAAAGCACTCGCGCACGAACCGCAAATTTGGTCTTCATCGACTTTGTATGATGATGAAATGCACAATAAACGCAAAAAATGGTTTGCCGAATGGCTTTCAAAAAATACTGATTATCAAGCAGATAAAATACGAAATTTCCACAAAACCGCAGGAGATGGCAATCCCATCACCGACCTACGCACCGAACGCGGTTTCCTACGGACTGTTAGCGTAACGACAATAGAAAAATCAGATTCAACCGTAAAAATGACCTACGAAGACCTTCGCACAGAGACTACCGATACTGCCGAATTTCCGGTATTTACATTAGCAAAAGTTTAGTAACGAGCAAATAATAAGTTCCCGATTTCGACGAGGTTATTTTGCGCTTCCCCGATAGCTATCGGATATGCGTCAGATTTAAATATATTCAACTTGTATCTACTTGATTAACAATAATTTACAAATAATATTGAAATTAGAACGGGAATCAATCTCCCCCTTTGGAGGCAGGGCTGTTAAGTTCTAATTGTCCAAATAAAAGGTAAACTTTTTTCAAAAAAATTGTAAACCCATACTAAGTTCATTGATATTGTGGAAAAATAAAGTTTTATGAATCTAATGACGATTTTAGAAGAAGGTGTAAAA
>CALHBW010000196.1 GCA_937930625.1 uncultured Saprospiraceae bacterium
CCATGATTTATGAATTGGTAGAAGCTGGTCCCGTGGGTGGCGACCCGAGTTATGACTTATATGTAACAGATGCGAATGGTGCTAACATTTCAGCGCATGGTCTGTCAGGTATGATAGAGTTTGGCGGTATATCCATAGATGAGATAATTCTCCGCGTTGACAACTATTCTTTGGAACCGAGCGATACCCTCAAAGTACTTGAAACCGGAGGAAATCGCTTCCATTTCGCCCTCACCCGTACTGATAGAGTCGATCAAATCTGTGACGGACCGATTGCCAATTTTATAGTAGTGACGCAGGATATTCCTGTTGGCGATCCTTTTGAAATCAGCGTCGCAAATGGAAATACCGTACAAGCCAATGGCAACCGCGCCAAAGTTGTCGGAACAACTTTACATGCCAATTATCATCCCAATATTGCCAGCAACGACCTTGTTGTTGGTGCCTCTGTCATTCACGAAACATGTAATATCCCCGGCTCAGTGACACTATCTGTTGAAGGCGGTACACCACCGTATAGCTATGTCTGGAATACCGGAGCAACGAGTAGTAACATTACCGGATTGACGCCCAATATCTACGAAGTTACCGTCACCGATATGGCAGATACGAGCAGAATATTATCCGTAGAAGTTCAGGGAGAATATATCAATATTCCCGATGCCTCCGGCAATCTGCCGGATTGTATCAATAGCCCTTGCCCTACATTAGTCACTCCAAGCGGTGACATCCCCGCAGGTATATACAAAGCCGATACAGCCGTCAATTCGGATGGTACGGTCAATGGTAATGTAGAGTTCAAAGCCGGAGAAACCATCATTCTTCGGGAAGGCTTTGAGGTGCCTACTAATACAAATTTCTCCGGTACCATTGAGAGTTGTAGCGAAAATTAATGGCTTTAGATAGCATTTGACTGAAGGAGCATCTTCACGTTGAAGATGTCTCCTTTTCATTAGCAACAGTTAAAGATAATTAGACTGAAATGCGCTTGAAAATCGTCTGTCATTTCCAAAATGTCAGTCAAGTTTCAGGTAAGCGAAAGGTTCATATTAGGTATTTAAATTTTAATAAAAATTATAAATAAAAATTAATTATTATGAAAAAATCACTCACCTTACTATTGCTTGTTTTTACTACAAGCATTTTTGCCCAAAACACCTACTACGTCTCCAATAACGGAAATGACACCAATGATGGACTCTCACTTGCCAGACCATTTCTAACACTGCAACATGCTGCGGATATTGTAAGCGCAGGTGATATTGTCAGGATAGAAAATGGCACTTACGTAGGTTTTGATATTAGAAATAAAAGCGGTACAAGTACCAACCCTATAACTTTTAGTGCTATGGGTGATAATGTCGTCATTAATGAATCCGGCCCTATTCGGTATGATATTATCAATATCGAAAACGCAGATTATGTCATCGTGGAGGGTGTCACAGCAAGAGATGCACCAGGAAGCGGCAATGGCATCAGAGTCGTTGTCTCCGACCATTGTATTATTCGTAATAATTTTTGTGATAATAATGCAGAACGCGGCATTTTTACCGGATTTACCGACGATATTATTATTGAAAATAATGTATGCACCAATTCCATTGACGAGCATGGTATTTATGTTTCCAATAGTTCGGACAGACCGATTATCAGGTATAATGAATGTTATGGCAATAATGGTACAGGTATCCAAATTAACGCCGATTTATCGTCAGGCGGAGACGGTATTACCAGCGATGCACAGATTTATGGTAACATCATTCATGATAATAATAGGGCAGCAGGTATCAATCTTGATGGTGCCGTAAATGCCGTCATCTATAATAACCTGATTTACAATAATCATTTTGCTCAAGGAATCGCTCTTTTTCAAATTGATGCTGCCGCTCCTAGTAGCGGTGTCCAAATATATAACAACACTATCATCGTTCCACCTGATGGCAGATGGGGGATTTTGGTTAAAGCCGGAGCAAATCCCAATACTAAAATTTATAACAACATCATTATCAACTTACACGCATGGCGTGGTTGTATCGCCTTGGAATCTACTACCGGATTTTTTGGGAATTACAATATTGTGAATGATAGGATGAGTGTCATCGGCGATGGTTCTACTATCACGCTGGCAGAATGGCAAGCCTTTGGGCTTGGTCTCAATTCGCTTATAGCCGACCCGCTTAATCAAATATTTGTTGATTGGAGTTCCGGCAATTATGAATTAGCTCCCGGTTCGCAAGCTATTGATGCAGGTACAAGCCTTGTCAGTGCTTTAGTGACCGATGATTTGGCAGGAAACAACCGACCACTTGGCGCAGGTTATGACATTGGTACTTATGAGTATGAAGCCGTCAATTGTGCGACCTCTGACATGCCCGGTATGGTTACGGAAATGGGTGATATTTATCTTCAAGCTCCTTGTTACGGTATCATACTGACTTCGCCTAATGGCTCTTGTTTTAGGATAAAGGTGTCGGATAATGGTAGCTTGATTGCAGAAGCCATTACCTGTCCGTGATGAAAGTTTTTCTAACATATTTATTCACATAAAAAAATAATCATGAAACGAAAAAGTATTTTTCAATTAATCGGCATTTTACTAATCAGTTTTGCAACTACCGCTGAGGGACAAGATTATCTTGAAATAGAAGGAAAAGCAAAAATAACTGTCATGGATACAGATAATGCAGCTACAAAGATAGTAGTGCAACAGACAGATGGCACGCTTGCAGTAAGAGATGCATCTACGTTCCCCGACGCAGATACAGACCCCACTAATGAACTTGAATTACCGACGAATCCTGTAGCAGGGGAAATGGTGTATTGGGATGGCAGCAATTGGCTAAGCATACCACCGGGAACTGACGGGCAGAGACTTACTTATTGCGATGGAGAACCAATTTGGGGACCATGCTCGCTTTCTCTTCAAATAGGAGATTATCATCAGGGAGGCATTGTTTTTTTTCTGGATGCCAGTGGGCAGCATGGGCTGGTAGCCGCACCGTCAGACCAAGTTATGGGCACACAATGGGGCTGTCGGGGAACTGAAATTTCGGGTGCAGAAGGTACAGCAATAGGAACAGGATATCAAAATACAATTGATATACTGAATGACTGCTCAACACCGGAAACCGCAGCCGATGTCTGTGCAAGTTTGGTTTTAAACGGATATAGCGACTGGTTTTTACCTTCTAAAGATGAGTTGAATCTAATGTACACCAATCTACATACAGCGGGACTTGGTAATTTTGGAATTGGTTTCTATTGGAGTTCTTCCGAATACATTTCTTTTCAATCTTATGTACAGTATTTTATTGATGGCACTCAATCTAGAGAAGATAAAAGCAATAATTATCGTGTGCGTGCTGCTCGGTTTTTCTAAGTATGATATTTTCTTCTCACGTAAAACAATTCATGCAGATGGAGCTTGATGTCTTTGAGACAAAGCCCTATTATATCAAAATAAACAAGTCAGGACACAGCATTACTGAAATGAAATAATTAATTTTAATTTCAAAAGAATAAATCATAAACATTTCATTATCAATAATTTAAATAAAATATAAAACATCAAGTGCGTTATTTTAACTTAATTTAGGTGGTTTTTAATACCAAAAAAAGACCGCATTTTTGCAGTATAATTATTCGAGACTCAAAGTTGGCTGACGAATGTTTTTATAAAATACTCCAATATCCAATTATAAAAAGGTATTCGTTCGACGACTTTTTTCACAGACCATTTAAAAGAGATAAACCATGAACACACTTTCTCACTTACAAGCACTCATTATATCAACCTTGTTGATATGTTTTCTGGTGAATATTTCACCGATACATGCACAGCAAAGTGAAGTCCCTGTGACCGACGAACAAAAAGCAAAAGCATTTCGCCATCTGTTTAGTGGCACAGTCAATGCTAACCTCCTGAAAGCTGAACAACAAGAAAACCTACTCCAAACCTGCGGCACTCAAGTCGTCTATCGCAATATCGACGGACAATGCAACAACATCAATAACGCTGCATGGGGCAGTGCCAACATCCCACTCAAACGCGAACTACCCGCCGAATACGGTTCAGCCGACCCGCTAAACAGTGTCGGCGGGGAAGGTCGCCCCAATCCGCGTGTGATTAGCAACGCGATTTTTCAGCAAGATAGCCTTGTTTTTCCCTCGAATACTTTGAGTTCTTTTGTATTCAGTTGGGGGCAATTCCTCGACCATGACATCGGTATTTCGCCGGAAAGTGAGGACGACAGCGAATTGATGATTATTCCGCCCTCCGGTGAGCCGGGCGACCTGATTGTAGTGCCGATAGAAGTACATCGCTCAGAAGTCCACGAAGGCACAGGCGCGACCACACCTCGCGAACAGGAAAACATCGTAACGGCTTGGATTGACGGTTCGCAAGTGTATGGCTCTGATGTGATTCGGGCTACGTGGTTGCGAAGCGGCACACATGGAAAAATGAAAACTTCGGCTGGTAATTTATTGCCCTATAATACCACTGATGGCGAATTGGGTAGTCCGATTGACCCCAATGCACCCGGAATGGCAAGTTTTGGTGGTAAGCATTTCGTAGCGGGCGATGTACGGGCAAATGAGCAGTCGAGCCTACTCTCGCTACACACACTTTTTGTGCGCGAACACAATCGCATTTGCGACGAAATTATCGCCGACAATCCTACTTTTGACCCCGTTTGGGATGATGAAACGATTTATGAAAGAGCCAGAAAGCAAGTCATCGCCTTGCTACAAAATATCACGTATAACGAATTTCTCCCTGCACTCGGTGTCAATCTCGGTACGTATAGCGGTTACGATAATACGATTCAACCGGACATCATCAATGGTTTTTCGACAGCAGCGTATCGCTTGGGACATACGATGGTGACGAATGAATTATTCTTATTAGATGATGACGGTAATCCTGTCGGACAAGGAAGAGTCTCGCTCATTCAGGCATTTTTTAATCCTAATCTTATCGCTGCCAATGGTATTGAGCCTGTTTTTAATGGTTTGGCGGTACAATTTCAAGAGGAAATTGATGCGAATATGGTGGAGGCACTCCGCACCTTTTTATTTACCGAAGGTCCGGGACCGGGCTTGGATTTGGCTGCTTTGAATATCCAACGCGGACGCGACCACGGATTGGCTGATTACAACGCTTACCGAAATTATTTTACAGGAACCTCCGCAGCAAGTTATGCAGACATTACGAGCGACCCTGTTGTACAAAATCATCTATCAAATTTGTATGGTGATATTAATGACATTGACGCATGGGTGGGGCTTTTATCGGAAGACAAACAGCTCGGCTCACAATTAGGCGCGACACTCACCGCAATGCTCACCGAACAATTCGGGCGACTACGCGACGGCGATTATTATTTTTACAGAAATGACCCTGCACTTACAAATGATATTCCCACTATCGAAAGCACAACATTATCAGATATTATTAAACGAAATACAAATATTGTAACCCTTCAAAATAATGTATTTAATGCAGAATGTGACGCCTTTGTCGGGAATTGTTGCCGTTTGAATGATTCTTTGAGTCTTGTTGCTTTGTATGATGCAACGAACGGACCAAGCTGGACAATTCCATGGAATCTAAACCAAGCAATGACCACATGGCAAGGTGTCACACTCAATGGAAATGGTTGCTTAAAGGTCTTGAATTTACCTAATAACGGACTCTCCGGTACGCTACCTGGTGAGATTGGCGACTTTGAATATATGACTTACTTGGATTTGAGTAATAATAATATCTCCGGCAATATTCCTACGACTATCGGTACGCCTTCCACCAGATTGGGCTATATCAATTTGGGCAATAATAATTTTACCGGAAACATTCCCAATACGTTTTACCACCTAACTATATTAACATTTTTACGCTTAGAAAATAATAATTTGACAGGTGAAATTCCTGCTGAATTAGCGAATATGAGTACACTCAAATTTTTATATACCCATGATAATCAATTGAGTGGCTGTTACGACCCTGCTTTGTTGGCGTTTTGTGGTCAGTTGAACGCAGTCAGTAATAGCAATGCAAATATTAGTGATGGAAACAGTTTTGATGTTGCTTGGGAAAGTTT
>CALHBW010000197.1 GCA_937930625.1 uncultured Saprospiraceae bacterium
GTCCTTTTCGACTTTTTGCCATAATAATGCTACAATGCGATAATGCTGAAATGCTACAATTAGATAATGACATGAAAACATTGTAGCATTATCGCATTGTAGCATTGTAGCATTATCAAGCGGCTGCGAGATTTTGATTCAGTACTTCTTTTGCGAGGTTGAGGAAATTGACCGTGCCTTTGCAATCGGCATCGTATAAGATGACAGGTTTGCCTATGCCGGGAGCTTCGCCGAGTCGTGCATTTCGATGGATAATGGTGTCGAATACCTTATCTTGGAAATGATTGCGAACTTCCGAAACGACTTCTTTGGCAAGACGCAAACGACCATCATACATGGACAATAAAATGCCTTCAATCACAAGGTCAGGATTGAGATTTTGACGAACAAGGCTAATCGTATTTTTCAATTTACCCAAACCTTCTAATGCAAAAAATTCGCATTGCATCGGGATAATCACCGAATCCGCAGCCGTCAATGCGTTAATCGTAACAAAACCCAAAGACGGCAAACAATCAATGATAATAAAATCATAATCATCCCGAATCGCCTCCAACATATGCTGCATAACCCGCTCGCGTTCAGGACGATTAACCAATTCGACTTCTGCACCGACCAAATCTACATGCGAAGGTAGCAAGTGCATATTCGGTGTGTCTGTCTCCAAAATTGCATCATAGGGGTCGAGTTCGTCAATCATACAATCGTACAGGCTGCTTTCGATTTGCTGTTGGTAAATACCTACCCCCGAACTCGAATTTGCCTGTGGATCGGCATCAATCAACAATACTCTGTTTTCGAGAACTGCAAGACTCGCAGCGAGGTTGATGGCTGTGGTCGTTTTCCCTACACCACCTTTTTGATTGGCTATTGCAATGATTTTTCCCATGATTTCGTTTATTCGTTGACTCGTGATTCGTTGATTCGTTTTATAAAATGTTAATTATCAACTTTGTATTGAAAAACTCTAATTCGATAGAAGGTTGTGACCTCTACTTCATTGGAATTTGGAATTTGTTTTTTGAGATTTCCCCACAGATTGCAAATTTACAATAATTCAATCAAAGTTATTTACTTCGCTATCATTTAAATTGTGAAAATTTATACACAGAGAAATGTTTATAAAATGTTAGTAACGTGCTGACGTATGGGTGTGCTGATGTGCTGATGTAATTCACGTATTGAGTTATTGTCGTGAAAATAACACATCAGTACATCAGCACGTCAGTACATCAGCACATGAATAAACTTTCTTTGCACTACCAACGTTATCAAAAAAGCGTATATTCGCACCAATAGATAAATTCCAAAAACAAATTCCAAATTCCAAATCATTTGATACTTGGGATTTGGTGCTTGTTTTTTGGGGATTTGAAATTTCAATAGATGGGATTATTTAGTAAATTAACAGGGAAAACCAATACAAACAAAACTCAAAGCATCCAATGGCATCAACTCACTACTGAAGCTGATTTAGAGGCTGTCATTGAACGTTCAAACACCGTACCTTGCGTGATATTCAAGCACAGTACAAGATGTTCGATTAGTTCGATGGCAAAAAGTCGTTTTGAACGCAATTGGGATTTGGACGGTACGGAAATTGAGCCATATTATTTGGATTTGATTGCTTATCGTCCTGTCTCCAATAAAATTGCGGAAACACTCGGAGTCGAGCATCAGTCTCCACAAGTTGTCCTATTAAAAGACGGTAAAGCAATTTATAACACCTCACATAACGACATCAATGTAGCAGATTTGAAAACACAAATCAATCACTCGTAACCCGCAACCTGTAACTCGTAGAATATGATATTTCCAATAGGCGACGATAATGTACAAGGCGGTTATAAGCCAATATTCAGCTATCTTTTTATTGGCTTGAATGTGTTGGTATTTTTGTATCAATTTTCAATTGGACCTGAAGCTGATGGGCTTTTTGTCCGCGAATTTGGCACGATACCTTCCGAAATTGTCAACGGGCAGGATTATTTTACATTACTGACGAGTATGTTTTTGCATGGCGGTTGGATGCACCTAATTGGTAACATGATGTTTTTGTGGGTGTTTGCCGATAATATTGAGGCAACGATTGGCAATATCCGCTTTGCTTTGTTTTATATCTTGGGCGGTGTGGCAGCATCGGCAGCGCATATCTTTTTCAATATGGAAAGTGTCATTCCCGCAGTAGGCGCGAGCGGCGCGATTTCGGCAGTCTTGGGTGCTTATATGGTCATGTTTCCTAAGTCTCAAATAAAGGTATTGGTCGTATATATTTTCTCCTCATTCAATATGGCGGCGATATGGTTTCTTGGTCTGTGGATAGGACAACAACTCATTAGCGGTATCGGTGCTATATTGCCACAAAACGAAATAGTAGGCGCAGGCGGCGGCGTGGCTTGGTGGGCGCATATCGGTGGGTTTGTATTTGGGGTATTGGCTGGCTTTTTATTTAAAGGTACTCGCCCGATGATTGAGAATGATTTGGATTATGCTTGATTTTTGATTGGGTGATTTTTGATTGAATTAAATTAAATATTTTTATAATATAAATTATAAAGTTTTTTTTGATTAAAAACAAAAAAGATACATTTATATTTTCAATAAAATAAAAAACTACAACATCATAAAACCACAACACAACAACACCACAACACTAATATCATGGAAGAATTAACACCAACAGAAGGTCACGATTACCAACCGGAAGAAAATCCCATTACGCCTCTCGTCGAAGCACCTGAAGCGGACGAAATCGTTGCGCCCATAGAGGAAGCAGAAGCACAATGGGGACGCAATCGCCTCAATGTCGAACCTATCAGCGATGCCGTTGACCGCATCAAAGACGAGATTCATAAGGTCGTCATCGGGCAGGAAAATATGCTGGATTTGCTCGTCGTAGCCATGCTATCGGGCGGACACGTATTGCTTGAGGGCGTTCCCGGTATTGCCAAGACCTTGACTGCCAAGTTGCTGGCACAGACCGTTGATACGGGTTTTTCGCGGATTCAATTTACGCCCGACCTCATGCCGAGCGATGTAGTGGGTACGACGGTTTTTAATATGAAAACTTCGGATTTTACCTTCAATCAAGGACCGATTTTTTCCAATATTGTCCTCGTAGATGAAATCAATCGCGCACCTGCCAAGACGCAATCTGCCTTGTTTGAGGTCATGGAAGAACAGCAAGTGACCGTCGATGGCAAGACGCATAAAATGAGTTTCCCCTTCATGGTACTCGCCACCCAAAACCCTATCGAACAAGAAGGTACATACAAACTCCCCGAAGCGCAGCTTGACCGTTTTCTGTTTCGTGTACTCCTCTCCTACCCTTCGCTCGAAGAGGAAGTTGAGATACTCGAACTCTTCAAAGATGACTTCTCCGGCAAGGTCAGCGCAGATGTAAAAACCGCCGTCACTGCCACCCAACTCGCCGAGTACCGCGAACTGATTGAGCAAGTCCACATCCGCCCGGAATTGCTGAAGTATATCGCCGAAATCATCCA
>CALHBW010000198.1 GCA_937930625.1 uncultured Saprospiraceae bacterium
CCGTCTAAGCTTGCTTGCAAGATATTACTCGTCTGACGAAGGTTTTTGTGAAATGTAGTGATTTGTCTCATAAAATATTCGCACTGAATAAAGGGATTCGTCTGACGAGTATTCGCTTAGGCAAACTTAGACGGATAGCCAGTTTTTTCAAAAAAAAATAAAAAATCTTGCGTCTTTTTGGCAGATTGTGCGTCTTGCCGTAAATTTTGTTTCATAATTCAATTTTAAAACATGAAAAGATTACATATTCACCTTAGAGTAAATGATTTGACCGAAAGCATTGATTTTTATAATGCCTTATTTAGTACCTCCGCTACTGTCGTCAAATCTGATTATGCCAAGTGGATGTTGGATGACCCGAAGGTCAATTTTGCCATCTCGACAGGTCACAGCCAAAGCGGTATTGAGCATCTTGGCATCCAAGCTGAAAATGAAGGCGAATTGCACGAGATTTATGCCAATATGAAAAATGCCAAAGGTAAAATCCTCGAAGAAGGCGAAACGGTTTGCTGCTATGCCAAGAGTCAAAAATCGTGGATTACCGACCCGCAAGGCGTGAGTTGGGAAGCCTTTTATACGCATGGCGATGCAACGGTCTATGGCGAAGGCGACCACGCACGACCTGCCCCCGAAGCTATGGAACAATGGCAAGGCAATGACGCAATTGACGCCAAAGTTGCGGAAAAATCTGCTTGTTGCGGTCCAAGTTGTTGTAGCTAATCCTTGCGTCTTTGAATTGTTTTTCTGCTGATTTGTTATTAATTTTGCCAATATGGCAGCCAAAGACAAATACCACGAACATGTCAAAGAAGCCTTGATAAAGGATGGATGGACGATTACCGATGATCCTTATGTATTATCTATCAAAGGAACTGATTATGAGATTGACTTGGGAGCAGAAAAGATGTTTGCCGCAACAAAAGAAAATGAAAAAATATTAGTTGAGGTAAAAAGTCTTTTGAGAGACAGCATTGTTTATGAATTTCATTCTGTCTTAGGGCAGTTCATGGCGTATCGGCTGAATATCAATGACCTGAATCTTGACAGAATACTATATGTTGCTATCTCATATGATGCTTATAAAAAAATACTACAACTTCCTGCAATATTACGTTATATCGAAAAATTTCAAATAAAGCTTATCATTTTTGAGATTGATACTAAACAAATTAAGAAATGGATAAAATAAAAAAATACGAAGAAATCATCGTTGATTATTTTGAAGCTTTTGCAGAAAGAAGAAATAAAAATCCGAATCCAACAAAAGTTCAAGTTATCGCAGATATGCAAAGAAAGCATTATCAACTCATTAAAATCGGCTGGAAGGAATACGATTATTTCCATTATTGCCTGTTTCATTTAGATATTATTGACGGTAAAATATGGGTTCAAGAAAATCGCACAGAGACCCTGATTGCAGAGGAACTCGTAGAACTCGGTATCCCAAAACACGACATTGTACTCGGCGTCATTCATCCAAAACGAAGAAAAGACACCGAATACGCCGCAGCATAAATAATTCGAGTTGGAGTTACGGATTGCGAGTTATCCAATACAATTTCTTTTATATATTTTTGGTTAACTCGCAACCCGCAGCTCGTAACTCCTAACTTAAATTATGAGTAAAATCCAAATCCGTTCTCCCCATCTTGAAGGCGCAGAAGTTGCGTGGTTTGCCCCCTTATGCAATGGTGATGATGAATTTCTCGGACACCACGATGTCCGTTACAAAAGCGATTGGAGCAACACCTCCAATGTCCTGCTAACGGCTGACCGCTTGGGTTATCGCAATATTTTATGTCCGTCATCCTATCAGGTCGGGCAGGATACGCTGACCTTTGCTTCCGCAGTCGCGCCCTTGACTTCCAATATCAATATATTGGCGGCGATACGTTGCGGAGAAGTGCATCCGCCGATGTTGGGACGTGCCATCGCAACACTCGACCACATCTTGCGTGGGCGACTGACCATCAACATTATCTCGTCCAATTTGCCGGGAACAGATTTGAGTTCGGCAGAGCGATACCAACGTTCGCGGGAGGTTATTGAGATACTCAAACAAGGTTGGACGCAAGACCATATCGACTTCAAAGGCGAGTTTTACAACATTCAACTCGATAATACCGCGCCTGTCAAATCTTATCAGCAAAATGGTGGTCCGCTACTCTATTTTGGGGGTTATTCGCCGCCTGCGGTGGATTTGTGCGCCGAGCATTGCGATGTCTATTTGATGTGGCCCGAAACGGAAACACGTCTGCAAGAACTCATGCAAAACATGAGCGATAAAGCTGCCGGATATGGTCGCAAGGTTGATTTTGGCTTACGCATACACATGATAGTGCGCGAGACGGAAGCCGAAGCCCGTATCGCCGCCAGACGACTCATGGCACACGTAGATGACGAAATGGGTAAGGAAATCCGCGAACGTGCGCTCGATGCCAAATCCTACGGCGTATCACGCCAAGCCGAAATACGTAATATGTCTGACGATGAGGGTTTTGTAGAACCCAATTTGTGGACAGGCATAGGCAGAGCGAGGTCGGGCTGTGGCGCAGCTATCGTCGGTAATCCTGACCAAGTGCTGGAAAAACTCCATCGTTATATGGACATGGGCATCCGCGCATTTATTTTTTCCGGCTATCCGCACGCTGATGAATGTAAGTTGTTTGCAAAATATGTTTTACCCAAAATAAAAACATTCTCCATGCCCGAAATGCAAGGACGCAAACCCGCCTTTGCACCCGATACGCCGCTTGCAGCTGGAGTGAGGACATGATTCGTTGATTCGTGTATTCGTTATTCGTGTATTCGTATTAATTGTTGTCCGTCTAAGTTTGCCTAAAGCGAAGACTCGTCAGACGAATCCCTTTATTCAGTGCGAATATTTTATGAGACAAATCGCTGCATTTCACAAAAACCTTCGTCTGACGAGTAATACCCCACAAGCAAACTTAGACGAATACACGAATAACGAGTAACGAATACACGAATCAACAAAAAAACGGTACTAAATTTGTAAAACAAAAAGAATGACACAGACGTTTAAAGTGACAGGAATGAGTTGCGGACATTGCGAAGCACAAGTGAAAAATGCTTTGCTTTCGCATAAAAATGTAACCACCGCAGAAGTATCGAAAGACACTCAATCTGCAATTATTACAAGTGAACAACCTGTTGAATTTGAGAGTTTAAAAAATATATTCAATGAATTTGAGGGGATGTTTGAAATTTCCGATATTCAATTGTAGAATGGAAAAAGTAGAAAAATACGAACAAATCATCTTACAATTTTTGGAAGAACAAGAAGCCTATTGGAATCGTGGTAACACGCCAATTGATTACCAAGTTATTGCAGATACTCAAAGAAAACGTTATCAGTTAATATCAATCGGATGGAAAGAGAAAAATTATTTCCACGGCTGTTTGTATCATTTTGATATTATCAACGATAAAATATGGATACAAAAAAATAATACCGATATGCTCATCGCCAAAGAACTTATCGAACTTGGTGTTCCCAAATATGACATCGTACTTGGTGTCATCCATCCAAAACGTAGAAAAGACACCGAGTATGCAGTAGCATAAATTTTGTAAGAACATAAGCATTAAATAATCGACGCTGCTTATTTTTTTGGGGAATTTGGAATTTATTTTTTAGAATTTTCATCAATAAATGACATTCAGAATACTACATATCACCTTAGCATTTTTGGTATTCGTAAGCTCTACGGGCTTTACGCTGAATAGTCATTTTTGTCAAAATACGCTGCAATCTGCCGCTATATTTTTCACACCCGAAAATTGCCACGAACGCGCCGCACATTGCGCCACGAACGCGGTAAAAAGCTGTTGTTCAAAAGATAAAAACACTTGTTCTGAATCTGAAGATAAAGATTGTTGTCAGGATAAATCCCAATTCGTCAAGGCAGATATTGATTTTACGCCTTTTGCGGTAGATGAATTTCAATTAGATTTATTTACGTTCCTCCCCTCTCCTATTTCCATTCATTTTGAAACGATTTTAACGGATAAATTAATTCGTTTCAACAACTACATTCCACCACCGCTGATAAGGAATATACCCCTTCTTTTTCAGTCCTTTCTCTGTTAGAAGTGCTACGTAAAACGATTTTGTAAATCGTAATCTATCGTAAGTCGTCGAACGATAATATTCGTCAGACGACTGTATGTAAACTTCTAATTTTCAATAAAATGAAAAAAATTATGTTGGTGGGTGTTTTGCTCATCACAAGTCTTGCGCTGTACGCACAAGGTCCGCCGATTACAAGCGACAAGCCGATTATGTTGGGCGGTGGCAGTGTGGTCATCAAGACACTCACCGAGATACGCAACGCCGACTACGGTACATATACGCGCGTACCTCTGATGGTACATTATCTACCGACTTCCAATAGTCTTGTAGCAGTGCATCTGCCAATGGTTTTTCGGAGTGTATTGGGTGATGTAGCGCATACTTCCGGCTTGGGTGATATTGATTTGATGGCAAAATATCAATTCTATCGTAAAGACGGTACAGGCAAAACCTTTCGCATGGTTGCCAAAACAATTCAGACCCTGCCTACCGGACGCGATTGGAACGTCATCGACATCAGCACAGGCGATTATGCTTCCTATTTGGGTATCGTAGCAGGGTATGAAAGTCTCAAATACGGTATCTCTAACGAACTTGGCTATAGACTCGTTCCCGGTACACAGGATGATGAATTGCGCTACAAATTGGGCTTCGGATTACCGCTGTTCAAGCCGACTTATCCGGTCAATCAAATTAATTTATATTTCGAATACAATACAAATTGGGCGGTAGAAACAAACGATTTAAATGTGTTCTACGCGCAAGGCATTCAATACGCCAAAGGGCGTTTGACCGTCGAGGCTGCTATACAAGCACCACTCATTCAGACTGTTGCAGAGGGACAAAAACGAAATTA
>CALHBW010000199.1 GCA_937930625.1 uncultured Saprospiraceae bacterium
GTGTGGTATTCCGACAACTTATAATTAACGAGTAAATTCTGTGTGAATGTCAAAAAACGATTCGCGATATATTTGTAAACAGGCATCCCGCCCTTCAATGCGCCTTTCCCCAAAATTCGCGACCCCAAGACCACCGGATACAAGTCATCGCCAATGATATTCACCATTGCAGGAATCAATTTTGGCGTATATTGATAATCAGGATGCAGCATAATCACAATATCGCCACCCAACTCTAAAGCCTTGTTGTACAGCGACTTTTGATTACCTCCATAACCCTTATTCTGTTCATGTCGAATAATATGACGAATGCCCAAAGCACGCCCAACCTCCACCGTATTATCCTTACTCGCATCATCACACAATATCACCTCATCCACCAAATCCATCGGAATTTCGTGATAAGTTTGCTCCAAAGTCAATCCGGCATTATACGCCGGAAGCACAACAACTACTTTTTTATTTTTGTACATAACTCTAAAAATTCCAAGTTCCAAGCACCAAATTCCAAATGCTAAGGTTTTATTGGAATTTTGAATTTGCTCAATTACTGAAAACAATCAATCTCCTCTTCCGGGTCAATACTTGGGTCATAGCCTGTATTCACGTCAAATTGCATTGGAAACGCGCAATTTCCCAAGCTATCCGGCATTGGTATGGGTATCACATTTATCGGCGAAGTGCAGGGTATGCAGCACACATGCCCCACAAATTTTTCTTGGACATCATCTGTCGAAGT
This sequence comes from uncultured Saprospiraceae bacterium, assembly GCA_937930625.1. GTDB lineage: Bacteria > Bacteroidota > Bacteroidia > Chitinophagales > Saprospiraceae > JAHDEO01. Next base: position 740 of record CALHBW010000199.1, read on the forward strand.
CACCACGATTTCGTAATAATATCGCGCCGAAGCTATCGTATCTGCCACGACTCCATTAAATCCATTCGCAGGTATAATTTCTGTAATATCTACTCTGCTGAATACCGTGTCACCGCTAAAAAACGAATCAATCACCAAAAATGTATCAATTTTTTCAATATTTGAATCCGTAGATATTTGGAAAAAATCATTCGCTCCATTGAAATTGGGTGTAAATACTGTCGGTATATACACTCTGCCTAGCCCTACTTCTGCATCAATCGGCTCTTCATTACAACAACTCCAAAGTGAATATATCGGCGTATAATCAACAAAACTATCATCATCATCCATCGAAGTAGCTGTAAATGCTATCGTGGCGACAAATACCAATGCGTATGTAGCAAATTTTCGGCTGAAATTATGCCTGAAATTCACCTCAAATTTTTCCGCATTATTCAGCACAAAAATAGATAAAGGCAATATCGCAAAAGCCAGAAAATCAGTGTAATCTACGACTCTATTTATGCTAAATGATCCTATCGAATTACAACCGTCAATGAGAAATTGTGAATAAGGAGATTTCCAAAAAACAAAAAATAATACCGTAGTAATAACAGCATTTTTTGTTTTTACTGAAAATAAATATTGTATAAACATCGGCAAAATTAACAGCCCTGCAAAATCCGATAATTTACCTGTCAACCAATTTCCAAATACCTCCTTCAGCAAATGGTCATTCAAAATTAAAATTACCAATCCAATGATGAATACATAGTTTAATACGTTTGCTTTTTTCATGTGTTTGTTTTTTTAGCAGTGTTTGGCTAAAGTATGCTTGAGTAAATTACGCTGTCGTCAGGCGAATTCGGTTATAAATAAGGCGTATTTGGGTGTTCAAACTACCCATTTTTATAAAACCCTTCGTCTGCTGACTATTCCATACTTTAATCGAACACCACCGTTTTTTTATTGTGAAAAAATTCGACAGAATTTTGTGCGAAATTACATAAAAACATAGGGCTTTACAACGAAAGATGGGAGGCATTTTGAAAATGCTTCTCATCTGCAATTTTCCCCGAAAAAAACGCTAATTTTGCCGTAACCCAGACATTCTTGTCTGGATATGTACTCACACCAGACAAGAATGTCTGGGTTACGTTTAACATGAAGATTCTACAACTGTGCAAAAAATTCCCCTACCCACTCAAAGACGGCGAATCCGTTGCCGTCACCTATCTCAGTAAGGCACTGCACGACTTGGGTTGCGAATTGGATTTACTGGCAATGAACACCAGCAAACACTATATCAATCCCGACGACATCCCTGCCGATTACGACCATTATGACGAGATAGTATTGAGTGATTTGGATAATAGAATCAAGGCAAAAGACGCGCTATTCAATTTATTTACAAAAGATTCTTACCACGTAGTTCGTTATATTTCAGAAGATTACACTCAAAAATTAATACAATTATTATCCAAAAAAAAATATGCTGTTGTACAACTCGAAACCCTCTACCTCGCGCCTTACGTACCCGTGATACGCGCCCATTCGGATGCACGTATCGTCATGCGCTCGCATAATGTAGAGTCAGAAATCTGGCAACGCATCGCCCAAAACACCCCGCGCGGACTCAAAAAATGGTACGTCAATCTGCTCGCCAATCGCCTTCAAAAGTTTGAACTCAACCAACTCAATAGCTACGATATGATGGTCGCCATTACCAATCGAGACCTACAGCAGTTCAGGAAAATGGGTTGTAACATAGCCGGACATGCTACGCCGATTGGCTTGGATATGAGTGAGTATGGGAGTGGCGAGTCCAGCGCAGTCCCCCCCCCAACCCCCTCCAAAGGGGGAGATGCAGACGCAGAGAGTTTTTCACGTAGTGAAAAATCTCCCCCTTTGGAGGGGGCTGGGGGGGGGACTGCGCGAACCACCAATCAAAAATCAAAAATCAAAAATCCCCAATCCCTTTCTTTTATCGGTTCGCTTGATTGGATGCCCAATTTGGAGGGCTTGACATGGTTTTTGGAAAATGCATGGCAAACAATCATCGAAAAGCATCCGAATATTACGCTACACATCGCAGGGCGCAACACGCCGGATTGGTTGCATAAAAAAGCAATGCAAAATGTCATCATTCACGGTGAAGTGGAAGATGCCCGCGAATTTATTACGGCACACCCGATAATGATTGTACCTTTGCTTTCAGGTAGCGGGATGCGTGTCAAAATCTTGGAAAGCATGGCACTTTCACGAGTGACGATTACGACGACATTGGGACTGGAAGGTATTGATGCAGAGGCAGATACGGAAGTTTTGATAGCAGATACGGTGGAGGATTTTGTACAACAAATTAGTTTTTGTGTAGAAAATGAAAACGTATTAGCACAGATAGGCGCGCGAGCGCGAACGTTTATTGAAGAACATTTTGATAATAAAAAAATAGCAGCACGACTGTTGGAATTTTATAGAACGTAGCCCCACGTAGCGCGGTACTTCCAGTCCGCGCCGCGTTAGTTTAGCTCTACATACGCGAGGAACGAGCTGGAAGCATCGTTCTATGGGGCGCGGACTGGAAGTACCGCGCTACGTGGCAGACACTATGAAAATACTTGTACTGACATCACGATTTCCTTATCCCATCGAAAAGGGGGATAAATTGCGGATTTATCGACAAATTCGGGGCTTATCGGCGCGTCATGATGTGGTGTTGTGTTCGCTGACTGAACAGCGTATTTCGGAAGATGACTATGCAGAATTGAAGCAGTATTGTAGCGAAATTTATACATTCAGATTGCGAAAAAATCATATCGCACTCAATCTCACCAAAGGTTTTTTGAATGGCTTGCCGATGCAGGTCGGGTATTTTTACAAACGCAATTTTCATCGAAGTATTTACGGTATTATTCAGAAAGAAAAACCGGATGCGGTATATTGTCAACTGGCACGAATGGCGGAATATGCGCGTGATTTGCCCCTGCCGAATGTGATTGATTATATGGATGCTTTCTCGGTAAATGCCAAGCGTTGGTCGGAGAATGCACCACTGTATTTACGTCCATTTTTAGCGAGAGAAGCGCGTAAAATGATGCAGTATGAAGCGGATATATTCGCGGATTTTGATGCTCACACCATTATCTCGAAACAAGACCGTAATCATTTGAATATCAATCACAAAAACCGCATTCATATCACTCCGAACGGTGTTGATTTTGATTTTTTTCAACGAAAAAAAGATAAAAAACCGTCTTATGATTTGGTATTCGTTGGGAATATGGGTTATGCTCCGAATGTGGAGGCAGCGCGTTTTTTGGTACAGGAAATTTTACCGAAATTACAACACAAAATGCCTGCCTTGCGCCTACTCATCGCGGGTGCGCGACCTGCGCCCGAAGTCCTCCGTCTGCAAAGTGAACAGGTGACAGTGACGGGTTGGGTCGATGACATCAGGGATGCGTATAATGACGGGCAGATTTTCGTTGCGCCGCTTTTTATGGGTGCAGGTTTGCAGAATAAAATCTTGGAGGCGATGGCGATGGGCGTTCCTTGCGTCACGACTTCGATGGTCAATAATGCGATTGGTGCTACAGCCGATTCGTCTATCATGTTGGCGGATAATGCGGATGAATTTGCCGAAAAAATTATACAGCTCATTAAAGATGAAAAATTGCGACAAAAATTGAGTTATGAAGGATTAGTTTATATTCAAGAGAACTATGATTGGGGGACGTTTGTTAGGCAATTGGAAGATATTTTTGATGGCGTTGTTAATGGATAATGGATAATGGATAATGGATAACGAGTACACGAATAACGAATTAACGACATTAACATTTAAAATAAAAACAATATATATTGGATTGGTTATTTCGCAATAAATACAAAATCTGGGTTATCAATACGACTGAAAGCCCTAAACTTTATCTTTGGGAGCATTGGAAATTACTATTTCCTAACCTAAATTCATTAACCGGATTATCAAAAAATACGCCTTATATCAGAAGCCATCAAGCCTATGAGCATAAAGATGGATGGCTTGGATTTGGTCGAATGCAATGGAGCAGGAAAAACAATATTAAATGGACATCCAAGTATCGAAATAGTGAAATCGAACAAAAGGGATTGCTGTTTTTTGATACCGAAGTTTGGGCACCTGACTGGAATCAATGTATTGATAGAGGCGTCTATCCTGATATTTACATTAAACTTTATCATAATGAAAAATTGGACGAAATAAAGGAGGGCATTTTAATTGCTATACCGAAAAAAATAGCAAAAAGAAACCGTCAAATGATTGAGTCTAATATCAGCGAAATACAGCAACAAATCCCCAAGTCCACCTTATCAATAGAAGAAAGATTGTGGCTGCCAAGCAAGAAGTTTCCCAACAGGATTGAGGATATGAATCCGCAGGAATTAATTAAAATAGTGCATTAATTATTTGATAATCAGCAAAATATAGTTTCGATTAGATTCAATTGCCTTTATCAAAAGAATTGTTTAACTTTATCAGAAAATAAAAAATTATGAGTGCATTAGAATTAAAAAATGATATTCACAAGTATGTAGTTGAAACGGATGATTTGACAGTACTCCAACAAGTCAAAGATTTATTTCGTGAATTGACAAGTGAAAGTGCAGAACTCACTGATTATGAGAAAAATATGATAGAACGCGGCTTGAAAGACCACGAGGAAGGTAGAGTGCATACGAATGAAGAGGTCAAAGTTAAATTTAATGAATGGGTCAAAAAACACAGCTAAATGTATCAAGTTATCTGGAGTGATGAAGCAGAAGAAGCATATGAGCAAACATGGTATTATGTCTTGCAAAATTGGTCGATGAATACCGTCTTCAAGTTAGAAGAAGAAGTACAAAATTTATTAGAGAGATTAAGTGTGCATCACCGTATATGTCAACCTTTAGACGAATATCCCGGACTGCGTAAATGCGTTATCAATAAACACAACTCACTGATTTACAGAATAGATGATGCCGAGCAAGCTATTCGTATTATGGCATTTATTGACAATCGAATGAATCATTCCTTTTTCAATTAAAACCATAAATACCGCAAAATTTAAAAATAAGATTCACACAAACACATGCAAAATAAATTAAATACAGTAGAAGAAGCCATAGCCGACATCAAAGCCGGAAAAGTCATCATCGTAGTGGACGACGAAGACCGCGAAAATGAAGGCGATTTTATCTGCGCGGCAGAGTGCGTGACGCCCGAAATTATCAATTTTATGGCAACGCAAGGGCGCGGCTTGATTTGTACACCAATTATCGAAGACCGTTGTGACGAGTTGCAACTGTACCCGATGGTGAGCGATAATACTGCGCTGCACGAAACGGCGTTTACGGTGTCGATTGACCTCTTGGGGCAGGGTTGTACAACGGGCATCTCGGCATACGATCGTGCTACGGGTATTCGTGCGATGATTGACCCCGAAACGAAGCCTTCGGACTTTGCGCGTCCGGGACATATTTTTCCTTTGCGGGCGAAACGCGGGGGCGTATTGCGCCGCACAGGACATACGGAAGCAGCGATTGATTTGGCGAAAATGGCGGGCTTTTACCCGGCAGGTGTCTTAGTCGAAATTCTGAATGAAAATGGCACAATGGCACGTTTGCCCGACCTCTATAAGATAGCCGATAAATTTGACTTGAAAATTATCGCTATTAAAGATTTGGTGGCGTATCGTATTAAAAATGAGACACTTATCAAGCGTGATGTGGCTGTAAATATGCCGACAAAACACGGTGATTTTGAGTTGATTACTTACCGACAATTGACGACAGGTGAGGTGCATTTGGCATTGGTAAAAGGGCGTTGGGAAAAGAATGAACCTATTCTTGTGCGCGTACATTCGTCGTGTGAGACGGGCGATATTTTGGGATCATTGCGTTGTGATTGTGGCGACCAATTGCAGAAAGCGATGGAGTTGGTAGAAAAGGAAGGTAAAGGCGTCGTATTGTATATGCGACAGGAAGGACGCGGTATCGGTTTGTTGAATAAATTGAAGGCGTACAAGCTACAAGAGGAAGGTTTCGATACCGTAGAAGCTAACGAAAAACTCGGCTTCAAACCCGACCAACGCGACTACGGTGTAGGCGCACAGATTTTACGCGATTTAGGCGTTTCTAAAATAAAATTGATGAGTAATAATCCGAAAAAACGCATCGGACTCGTCGGTTATGGCTTGGAAATCGTGGATAATGTACACATCGAAGTTGCGCCGAATAAGCATAACGAAGA
>CALHBW010000200.1 GCA_937930625.1 uncultured Saprospiraceae bacterium
AAGGCACGCGCAATCGCTACACGCTGACGCTGACCACCGGATAATTCGTTGGGTTTGTGGTACATACGGTCGCCCAAACCTACTGCTTCCAAGACTTCCTCTGCTTTGTCGAGTCGTTTGTTTTTGCTCATACCTGCATACACAAGCGGCAACGCGACATTCTCCAAAGCCGATAATCGTGGCAGCAAATTAAAGGTCTGAAAGACAAAGCCAATTTCCTTATTGCGGACAGCAGCAAGGTCGCCATCATCCATATCACTTACATCATTTTCATTGAGAAAATAATCGCCATTCGTGGGCGTATCAAGACAACCGAGCAGGTTCATCAGCGTCGATTTGCCCGACCCGGAAGGTCCCATCAATGCCACGTATTCATTCTTTTGAATGTTCAATGTGATGGATTGCAGTGCATCCACACGTTCAGTACCCATGATATAGGTCTTCTGCAATTTGCTTAGAGATATAATCGGATTCATGTTGTTACGAGTTGTTGAGTTGATGAATTGACGGGTTGATGAGTTGATGAGTTATTGAATTATCGTTTTTCGAAAACTCAACAACTCATCACCCCGTCAATTCGTCAACCCGTCAAATAACCTTCGGTGTTTTAAAGTAAGTACCGTCACTGTCGGGGGCATTTTTGAGGGCTTCGGCTTGCTTGACCATATTATCAACTTGGTCGGGACGGAGTTTGTTGACTTCGTCGTTCATATAGACAAGCGGTTCGACACCATCAGTATCAACCTCTTGTAATTTTTCGACCATATTGAGAATATTGGTCAGGTCATCTGCAAGCTCCTCTTTTTCGCTGTCCGACAGTTTGAGTTTTGCCAATGTTTCTAAGCGCGAAATTAGGGATTTGTCTATTTTCATTTTAAAAAATTAGATATTCTACATTAAATCATCGTCCAAAAGTACATTTTTTGTGGTTCTTACATTCAGCAATTTACTTTTTTCTGTTTTTTCCTTGTATAAAATTGTAATTTCGCCGCGTAACACAGACATTCCTGTCTGTACTTAATTTACCACAGACAGGAATGTCTGTGTTACGATACGAACATGGAAAATCATTCACAAGTTAAACATATCGCAGTAGCCGGCAATATTGGAGCAGGCAAGACGACCCTTTGTACCAAACTTGCCCGTCAGTTCGGATGGGAAGTTAATTATGAAGACACAGAGGAAAATCCGTATTTGAGCGATTTTTATAATGACATGCGACGTTGGTCGTTCAATTTGCAGATTTACTTCCTCAATAGTCGCTATCAGCAGATTTTACGCATCCAAAGTGGTGATAAAACCGTCATTCAAGACCGTACGATATATGAAGATGCGTACATTTTTGCGCCAAACTTACATTATATGGGTTTGATGTCCAAACGTGATTTTGATAATTATTTTACTTTATTCAAAACAATGAGTTCGCAAGTCAATCCGCCGGATTTGCTGATTTATTTGCAAGCTGATATTTCGACATTGGTGTCACATATCCAACGTCGCGGACGCGATTACGAAGGCAGTATGAGCCTTGAATATCTCAAGAAATTGAACGAGCGTTACGAAGAATGGATTAGCGGTTATACCGAAGGTAAACTACTGGTTATCAATGTAGATAACCTTGATTTTGATGGAAACCCGGAGCATCTCGGCGAAGTCGTCAATCAGGTTTCCCGCGAGTTGCATGGGCTTTTTTAATGATTAATGGTTAACGATTAATGATTAATTTTTCTGATGTTTTTTGCGTGGCAAAAAACATTCTGAGTATTAAACTTATTCTTGAACTTGAACTTAAAACTTTCCCCATCTCATTTCTTCCTTGTTATCTATGCCCCATTTTTAACGTCAAAAAAGTTGCCAACACACGTAAGGGAATCACCACTTTTTTTGTGACCTTACTCACAAAGAGCGAGGTGTCTGATTATTAAATTAGTATGAAAAAAATATTTATTCTTTTTTTGTGTAATTTCTTCTGTTTGTTAACTTTTGGAAGTGAGTTGACCTATCGACTAATTTCCGGAATAACCATTGACAATATCAGTACTACTGATGCTTCGTGTATTGCGGACGATGGTACAGCTACCGTAACAACATCAGGCGGAACAGATCCCCTGACCTATACATGGGAAAATACTGCAAATGCCGGAACAGCAGTTTCTACTGAAAATCCTGCGACCGGATTGGCAGCAGGTACATACAGCGTGACGGTGAGCGATGCGGCAGGCTGTGCCGCGACGGGGACAGTGGAAGTCGGAGCACCGCCCGCGCCTATAATTTTGGCAGAAATACCTACTCCCTCAACTTGCGGGAATGCAGACGGTACTATTGAACTTTGGTTGGAAGATAGTCTCGAACCCTTCACTTATAATTGGGAAAATGCGATGACCCCCGGCGTAAATGTTTCTTCCGATAATCCTGCAACAGACTTGGCATCAGGGCTATACAATGTTACGGTAACCGGCAATAACGGCTGCACAACAATAACAATGGTATCTTTGACCGAACTGGATGCGCCGGAGATTTTGGACATCGCTTTCTCCGGTTCAACGTGTGGTCAAGCTAACGGTGGGGCAGTTGTTACGGTAAGCGGAGGTATGCTACCTTATACCTATAATTGGGAAAATAGCGATACACCGGGCATGAGTGTTTCGGCTAGTGAGGTAGCGAGTGATTTGCCGGAAGGTATATATAATGTTGTCGTCACGGATGCTAATGGTTGTACAGCTTTTGGTTCGACCACGATTACGGGTACACCTCCATTATCTTTTGAAACGACAAGTATTGACCCAACCTGTGGAAGTGCGATGGACGGTTCTGCTGCCGTAAATGCTGAAGGTGGTTCATTTTATTATACCTATCAATGGAGTAATGGCAGCACCGAACAAGCGGCACTCAACCTTCCGGGAGGAGTACATGTCGTTACTGTCACAGATACGGATGGTTGTACGGGGACAGCACAGGTGGAATTGAGCGAACCCGAATCGATATTTTTTGAATCGACTTCTTCTAATTCGACTTGCTCCGGCTTGAACGACGGTACTATTACCGTGCTTAATGTTTCAAGTGGAGAAGGTGCGCCGTATTTGTATTCTGTGGATGGTGCCACTTTTTCACCGGACAGTATTTTTACGGATTTAGGCGAAGGATTTTATGAAATCTATGTGCAAGATGTCAATGCTTGTATTGCACTTGGCAATCAAGTAATAGAAAGTACAACGGAGTTGATTTTGGATTATGGCGAAGATGTAGAAATAGATTTTGGTGAAAGTGTTGATTTGTTTCCTACAACAAATTTCTCTTTGGACACCGCCTTATACACATGGACATGGGTGCAAGATACAAGCCTCATTTTCAATAACTTTTCGTATAATCCGGTCGCACAACCAAGCACGACGACCACTTATAATGTAAGCGTTACAGACCCTAATGGCTGTTCGATAAGTGATGCGATAACTGTAAGGGTAAATGTTGAAAGAGACGTTTTTATTCCCAATATTTTCAGCCCGAATTTTGATGGAAATAATGATGTCTTTACTGTTTTTGGCGGAATAGGAGTTGCGCGTGTCAGCACCATGCAAGTATTTGACCGTTGGGGAGCAAAGGTGCATGAAACCTCTAACTTTTCGCCAAATAGTTCTGAATTTGGATGGGATGGGAAACATAAAGGTAATGCCGCCGCACAAGGCGTTTATGTGTATTATGTAGAAGTAGAATTTGTGGATGGAACGACAGATACTTATCGTGGCGATGTAACGATTGTTAGATAAAACGTAGTAAATTTAAAAATATCATGTCACAAATTAATATTTTTTATTAAGAAAATAAAAAATAAAACCATACATTTTTGCCGCGTTCCATAGCACCAATATAAAAGAAATGCACCCATGCAGATAGACAAAAGCGGATGTTGAACGCTACTTTCAACATCCGCTATGTCTGCTTTCTTAGAAATTTAAAACACATTCCTAACTTCAAAATTGTAAAGCTACATACCTTCACATCTTTCCTTGAAATATTCATGTGATATTTACTTAATTGATTTTGAGTAGGTATATAATAGGTAATGTTTTTTATAAGTTAAAAGCGGTGTCATAAAACTGTCTTTTTACCTCCCTGATTTATACTTGTCAATAGAATTTATTACATTTACGTACCTTAAAATGCGTATATGAATAGATGAATAAATGAGTAAATATTTGGCATGTTTAAATTTGGCTCAAAAGTAGTTGACACTTTTTTGACTTCATTTTAAAATAAAAACAATATTTAAAAACCCCGTTTACTAAACTTCAAAGAGTTTAGTAAATGTACATAAAGTACTGAAATTTAGCCAATTACTGACATTAGTGATATGTTTACGTTTACTAAACTCGAAAAGTTTAGTAAACGGGGCGCATCATTTTTCCCCGTAATAAAGTGTCAACCACTTTTCTAAACATGCCAAATATTTTGAAAAAATTAAACATGCTCCAAAGGAGTGAAATATTTACTCATTTCATCATTTATTCATTCTCATAATCTTCCAAACCATGTATCATGAAGCAGAATCTACTTGCTATTGTATTATTTTTGTTGTTTACTATCCCCTCAAATGCTCAAACGATTGACCTTATTCCTCATGCTTTTGGGCTGAGTCAACCCGTTGACATTGCTTCTGCGGGAGACGATCGTCTTTTTATCGTAGAACGAGAAGGACGTATTCGTATCGTAGAGCGCGATGGCACTGTACTGCCGGAGCCTTTCCTTGACATCACGGAGCAGGTGCGCTCATCGGCACAAGACCAAGGCTTGTTGAGTATAGCTTTTCACCCTGATTATGCCAATAACGGCTATTTTTATCTCAACTATACCAGTCACCCCAGTGGCGATACCTTTATTGCGCGTTATTCTGCAAGTAGCAGCAATCCCAACCTTGCAAATCCTAATAGTCGCTTTATTATATATACTGCCTTTCAACCATACAATAATAATAACGGAGGCGATTTAAATTTCGGACCTGACGGTTATCTGTATATTGCACTCGGCGACGGCGGCAGTGGTGATGACCCCGGCAACCGTGCTCAGAACCTCGACCTCCCACTCGGTAAAATACTCCGTATAGATATAGATTCGGGCGTATTGTATGATATTCCGCCGGATAATCCATATGCACAGCCGGGCGAGATGGGCTTGGATGAAATCTGGGCTTCGGGCTTGCGACAGCCGTGGCGATTTAGCTTTGATAGCGAAACAGGAGATATGTGGATTGCGGACATAGGACAAGATGGTTGGGAAGAAGTCAACTTCCAGTCTGCTGCCAGCGCAGGAGGTGAAAATTATGGATGGCGATGCTACGAAGGCTTGGAATCATTTAACGCTTCGGGCTGTGCAAGTGTCGATGACCTGTCTTTTCCTATACATATTTATGCCAATAATGAAAATGACTCCGGTTGTTCTGTGACAGGCGGATATGTATATAGAGGCGGTGCTTTTGAAAGTTTACAAGGCTTGTATATTTATGCAGATTACTGTACAGGCAAATTCTGGTCGCTGAAATTTTTACCCGGAACAGGATGGTTTAATGAGCCGCTTGGAGAGTCTTTTTCTTATAATTTCAGAACATTTGGTGAAGACAATAGAAAAGAATTATATGTAGCAGGAGTGGGAAATGGCGCCATTTACAGAGTAGTCGATCCGACTGCTTTGCCGATTGATTTAATTTCTTTTACAGCAGAAAGTATTGATAATAAAGAAGTTGTACTAAAGTGGTTGACAGCTACAGAAATCAATAGCGATTATTTTGATATACAACGTAGTCTTGACGGAGTTAGCTTTTCAACGATTGACAAAGTAAATGCAGCCGGAAATAGCACCACGCAACTATCTTACGAATTTACGGATAAAAACCCTGCATTTGGCGAAATTTACTACCGCCTCCGACAAGTGGATTTTGATGGAAGTGTAACATACTCAGAAGTCAAACAAGTCAAATTGGACCGCAACTATGTGACGCCGAATATTTATCCAAATCCAATACGTGATGCACAAAATCTTACGATTGACTTTGGTGATATGCCTAATTCACCCGTTGAAATAAATATCGTGGATATGAGTGGCAAGCAAGTGTATTATCGTCAATATCCTGCGGGACAAAATCGCTTTGATATTCCTGTGAACGGGCTATCAAAAGGCATGTATATTGTCAACGGACAATTTGATGAATACCATTTTTATAAAAAATTGATTGTTCATTGATGGGGTGACAATTGAAGAGTTGATGAGTTGATGAATTGACGAGTTGACGAATTGACGAGTTGACGAATTGACGAGTTGACGAATTGACGAGTTGATGATACAAGAACTTACGGCTGACGACATTTTCGTGAAATTCCCACAACACATCAACTCGTCAACTCGTCAATTCGTCAACACATCAACTCGTCAACTCATCAACTCATCAACTCATCAACTCGACAATTCGTTAACTCATACACCAAGGCTGCCGCAAACAAATCGAATACAGCCAAGCCAACTGATTTAAATAAAGTTGTTTTGGTGGTATTTGTAGGTCGTATTTGTTGGCGAATGTGTGGAGCGAGCGTATGTATTTGTGTCCGCTTTAATAAGTTTTTTTCGATGGGAAATGCTAAATCTCCCGATTCCTCAATAGCGTGAAATGTATCTACATAAACCTCGTCGATTAAAGAAAACAATGCTTCCGGAAGTTCGCGCATATCAGGTTTGTAGGAACCGACAGCAAGAAAATGTTTCCCTTTCAATAAGTCAGCATCATTGTGAAGGAGTGGGGTAGGGGAGGTCGTGGCAGTAATAATGAGCTGAGATTTTTCGAGTAATTCGTGACTATCTTTTGCAATGTGCAAATTAATATTCGGAAAATGGGACTTAAATTCCTGCTCAAACCACCTCAGTCGCTTTGTTGAGCGATTCATCAACCACACATTTTTGATATTTTTTCGTACTGTGCAAGCAAACAATGTTTGATGCAAACCCTGAATACCTGTTCCAATCACACCTATATTTTCTATATTTTCCGGAACTAAATATTTTACACTCAAACCGCCTACTGCGCCCGTTCGTAGGGCAGTTATAGCTTTCGCGTCGAGTACGGCAAGTGGCTTTCCGGTGTAACCATCATTCAAAATTACCGTCCCAAATATGAGCGGAATATCTTTCCCGACATTCGCAGGAAATACGGATACCAACTTGGTACAGAAATATTTCTCTCCGAAACAAGGCATTGTTAAAAAAGTATTTTTTTCGCGATTAATATGCGTTCTTTGTGGGGTATATACCTGCCCCTCGTCATGTGCAAGTATGGCGGATTCCATGGCGGCGAGCATATCTTCAAAAGATATATTCCGGTATATACTCTCTGATACAAGCGAAATCATATTATGAAATATAGTTGTTTGTTAAAGTGTAGTATCGAAAGACAGGTTTTTGTAACATTTTTTATTTAACTTGGTATAATATTAGTACAGAGCGAATTAACCTTCAATTCAAATGAAAACAAGAAAAACAAAATTTATGAGGAAGTTAATGTTTGTGGGTGTTATGATTTTTTGCATGAATATTATTCATGCACAAGAAGACGGTTATGAGGTGGACAAAAACGTTCTTAATCCTGATAGTACTAAAAATGATATTGACCTTTTAAACGAGAAATATGGGAATGTAGAACCGGGCAAAGTAGTTCAGATTTTCGTTCCCGTTCAAAAACCCGAACCTAAATCAGAAGAAACACCGGAGACACCCCCAACTCCCGAAAGTGAGGCAGCAACACCTCCTGCTCCCGTTCAAAATGTCGCTTCGTCAGGCAGTAGCCGAAGTTCATCGGCGCGTAAAAGCAGTTCGCGCAAGCGTAGTAAGCGCAAAAAAATCAGCTTCAAACGCAAACGCCCCAACAAAATCAAACGTAAACCCAAACTCCGCAACCGCGCCGCCTGTCCCCGTTTTTAAGATATTGGTTGACTCGTTATTCGATAACACGAATAACGAGTCAACCAATAACCAATCAACCAATCAACCAATAACGAATCAACCAAACCGCCTTCTTCGTTTTTTACGTTTCTTTTTCTTTCCTGATTTAGCTTTTTTGTAGTCGCGGCGTTGATACTTATCCAATGAAAGTATCAGTTTTTCTTCGGCTTCGGCTCGTATCGCTTTGCGCTGGGTGCGGAAAGCATCTGCATCTGCGGCTTCAAGATGTGCTATTTCCTCAATTTTTTGTTCTTGGGCAAGATAAACGGCATATACATTGTCACGCTGACGGGGTTCGAGCTGCCATTCTTTGGCAAAGCGATTGGCTTTGCTTTTAGCTCTATCTGACGCACTTCTTTCCTGTGCCAATAAAGGAAATGACAGCAATACGGCAAATACAATAAATAATATTCTTTTCATTTAGTGGATAGTTCATAGTCGATGGTCGATGGTCGATAGTCCATAAACGTGAAACATTGTCTCGCAGTCACCTATGGACTATCGACCATTGACTATCGACTGTACTTAAAACTTAAAATTAAAAGTCAATGAGGGTAAAATCGGAAATAAAGACACTTGCTTACCCGCAACACCCGTAACAACATTATTCTCATCAGTTTCCGTTTCAAAATAAATAAAATACGGATTACGGCGGTCATATGTATTGTAAGTATTTAGGGTCAAATCTGCTTCAAAATTGGGTTTATTTAAAAACATTTTCATTACAATTCCCAAATCAAGACGATGATAAGGATTCATGCGAAAACTATTACGTTCCTGAAAAACTGTACCGATACCGCTATTCGATTGCCCTACAACATCTTGGAGAAAGAATCGCGCTTCGGGCAGTGAAGTAGCGCGTCCTGTATTATAGACCCACGCACCTGTAAAAGTGAATTTGCGATTCAATTCATACAATAAAACAACCGAGGCATCATGTCGGCGGTCATAAGTGGCTGGAAAGCGATTGCCGTTATTGATGTCATCAAAATCGCGCCATGTCCAAGAGAGTGTGTAGCCGACCCACCCGGTCAGTTTACCATCTTTTTTCTCCAAATAAATCTCATTACCATAACTGTACCCGCGTCCGAAAACAAATTCATCATTCAAATCAGGGTTGATAAACAACTCTGCGCCGTCGCGGAAATCGACTTGACGTTGTTGCCATTTGTAGTACAATTCATTGGTGAGCAAAAACTGATTGCCGATAGCTATCGAAACACCCGCTGCCACTTGGTCGGAAAGTTGTGGCTTTACCACGCTGTTTGACGGATACCAAATATCTGTTGGCAAAGACGCTCCCGAACTCGATACCAAGTGAATATACTGATTCATACGCGTATAACTTGTCTTGATAGATAAATTATCATTAACACTATAACGCGCTGAAAATCTGGGTTCTATACCATAATAAAAAGTTGAATCGCTAAAAAAGGAAGAGAGGCGTAAACCAAAATTCAGCTTCAATTTTTTACTTATTTCGAGGTCATCCGAAACATAAGCATTGGCTTCCCAACCTGTAAATGCGGTACTCGAATCGAATATTGATTCGCCGTCTTGCTCAAATTGCAGACGCCCCACATTGAATTCATGCCAAGTCCAGTCTGCACCAAATCTGATACTATTACGACTATCCGGCTCGGCGTAGAAATCCATCTTAACATTATAATCCCGAATACCCGACCCTATTTCAAACTCAAAAGCATCAAACGAATTACTAATCAAATAATCATAATCCGAGAAAGTAAATGTCATATTAGAAAACAGGCGCGGATTATAGATGTGATTCCAACGTGCGGTGGTCGTGATATTTCCCCAATCAAATTTGAAATTAAAATTGCCATCATCAAAAAGGAAGGCATCGCGCCCGAAATAACCGCTCAAAAATATACGGTCACGTTCTCCTAAATCATAATTGACTTTTGCATTCAAATCATAGAAAAAATAATCAGGAATACGCTGAAAATCAGGATTATCTTGATTCGCATTATTGACGGCACGCGTAAAAATATCGGCATAAGTTCGACGCCCGGAAACAATGAACGAACCTTTGTCTTTCACTGTCGGACCTTCCAAAGTAAGGCGCGAAGAAATCAAACCCACCCCTCCCGTTGCAGCGAATTTTTTGCGATTACCTTCCCGCAATTTTACATCAATTACAGAAGAAAGTCTGCCACCATATTGAGCAGGAAAACCGCCTTTATATAGTTGTACATCCTTGACAGCATCCGAATTAAATGTGCTGAAAAAGCCAAATAAGTGAGATGGATTATAGACTATTGCTTCGTCCAATACAATGAGGTTTTGGTCAGGACCACCGCCGCGTACTATCAAGCCGGAAGTTCCTTCGCCGCCACCACTGACACCGGGTTTGAGTTGGAGTGTTTTGATAATATCGACCTCACCAAAGAGGGCAGGGAGTGCCTTTGCCTCTTTCATGCTGATTCTATCGACACTCATTTGTGTGGATTGCAATTGCTCCTTAGCAGAATTGGCTTTGACGACCACCTCTGCAAGTTCTTCGGCATTCGTACCCAAGTCAATGTTCAAGGGAGTATCTTGATTGAGCGTTAGTTTTTCGACTTTCTCATCAAAACCAAGATAAGAATAGGTGAGTTCGACTTCGCCTGCGGGTAATGTGAGCGAATAGAAACCATAGGCATTTGTGGTCGTTCCCATTTCAAGGTTTTTCTCCAAAACGGTTACACCAATCAATGTTTCACCACTTTCGAGGTCTTTCACGTAGCCACTGATGGTGTGTTTTTCTTGAGCGGTAGCCAAAGTAACTACAAATAAAAGCAGAATTAGAACAAGTTGTTTTATATTCATTTTAATGATTTTGAATAAATAAATATTTAATTTTGAATGATGCAAAATGCTGATAATTAGAATTTTGAAGATTCAAACGCACATTTATTTTTCAATTATTTTTAGAGTTCTATAAAAAAAACAGATGTATAAAAAAGTGATTTTAGTAAGCAAAAACCATGCTAAGCCTTACCGCTTATACTAACAAAACGCAAGAAATGAAGTTCATGTTTTTGTGAATGAAAATAAAAAAGGAGATTGGCATTTGCCAATCTCCTTCATTATAATATATTTTGATTTATGACCAATTTCGTAGAACAAAAAAATCAAAAATCGTTCAATCAAAAATTAGTGAAGAAATAAGAATAAATTAATCCAAGATGCGAAATATTTTTTTGTTAGACGAATCATTTTTGACGCGAATACTAACCGTATTTAAGGAGAAAATGATGAAGTATAACGAAAAAAGATACAGCAGGTTGGATTAAGTTATTCTTATTTCT
>CALHBW010000201.1 GCA_937930625.1 uncultured Saprospiraceae bacterium
GGCTACCCGTCTAACTTTGCCGAACTCAAGTTGTCGGGCACACTCGTCTGACGAAGGTTTTTGTGAAATGTCGTGATTTGTCTCATAAAATATTCGCACTGAATAAAGTGATTCGTCTGACGAGTATTCGCTTTAGGCAAACTTAGACGGGTAGCTAACTTTAGCGTCAGAATAACACTAATTCCAAAAACATTTTTTACCATCAAAAACCATTAACCTATAAAAACATCAGGCAGTTTGGAGGAAAGCGAGCCTGTAACCTTGAATACTTCGATTGAACGCAACAAACAACGACGGATATCAAGCAAGCATAGTCTCACTAAAAAAGAAGACTTATTGTTTGACCAATAGCGTCGAAGAAACAGTGTAGAAGGGTACATACTTGATTGTGTGTACCCTTTTTCGTATTTTTGTAGCAACAAAACAAAAATCAAATGATTTTTTGCCTGCCTTACAATATGAAAATCAACCGAAAAAAACGGAAAATCCATCCAATCTTTTGCTACGGAACAATCAGGACAAGTTATTGAAAATCAAAGAATTAAAATCAAATTCTTTCGTTTTCACTGTATTTTTTTGTGCCATTTTTTACGGAAACGATAAATTTTTGTAATTGTGTGACAGCTAATATGGTCGTACTTTTGAATCATCAATCCGATACACACATAAAAACATTTTTTTGTCAAACAATAATCAATTAATTATGAAAAAGAATTTTCTTTTTAGCGTATTATGCCTCTTATTAACTGTTTTCTCTTTTAATGTAAATGCTCAGATTGGTGGGTTTGGGATGGTAGCAACTCCTACTCACTGTAGCGATAATTATGAAGTAAATTGGTATATTCAACAAACTGTATGGGATGCAGATATTAGTGACTGGTCAGCAATTGCAGATTTACCTCCGTCTTATTTTCCAGATGATTTGCCCAAAGATTTTCATGCAATCGTTCTTGCTATTCCTTACCAAACTCTTGATTGGAACATCGTTAGATCCTTCGAATTTGACGTTGATATTTATCAATATGGTGGCTCTCTAAAGCCCGTTATGCTTTTCTATCGAGACTATGCAGGTGTGATTTCAGGTGGTATAGAAGTAGTTACGGATGCTCAAGGCTTTTTTACAGGCTTTAAGATAACTCGCCCGATTAATGGTGGTGGTGGTGGCGGTATAGCCACAACAGCAGTTATAGCAGGTAGAGGATACAGCCCTACCGGTACGGGATGTATGGAAGTACGTACTACAAATGTGCTAGGTACGCCAGTCAATGGTTTTGCTACTTGTAGATGCCCGAATGACAGTGATATGGTGTGTGGTAGTGGTGTGCATGGTAGAATGGCGCAAAGTTCTACAGATGTATCAGCAGTAAATATTTATCCAAATCCCGTTCAAGATAATTTATTTGTGGAAACAGACGGATTGGATATTCAAGATGTTAATTTTGTGACCATGAACGGACAGAATATCAATTCAAAAGTATCTATACGTAATGGCATAGACAGACTGCAAATCAACACCTCTCAACTCCAACCGGGTATCTATTTATTGAGACTTGAAACTTCCGACGAACCTATTATTGAGAAAATAATTGTCCGATAATCAGCTTACACAACAACAAATAATCTTAGGGCTGTTCTTTTAAAAGAGCAGCCCTTTTTTATTTATCCTTTATATCTGATTCAATTTTTTTTCTAAACCATCGTGAAAAGACTATTGGCGTTTCTTCCAGCTTATTTAGCAAACTCTCCCTGCCTTCCGTCCTTTGATATTTGGCTTGATGTAGCTTTTTGATAAAACTAATAAAATTGAGATTAATCCTCCGTGCTTGCTCACCGATTATTTTATTTCTTCGGCAATATTGAGCAAAAGCATTACAAGCATCATAAAAAAGTACCTCGTAACCATCTAATTCATAATAACACTTTAGTTGGTAAGCTTTAGCACGAAGGTTATACTGTACATCGACAAACTCTACATCACGCAGCAATTCCAGCGTAACTTCAAAATCTTGCATTTCAAATTCTAATTGGGATTTTGCCATGATACGAGTACTTTCCTGCACTTCATCTCTCAAATATTGAGTGTATTTCCGGATAAAATCAGATGTCCATTCAAATTTTTGTAAAGCACAAGCACAACTAACAATACTAAAATAAATCGCATGATCCATGTGCCCAATTATCCATATACCTTCTTGAAGCCCAAATTCATACCATTCAAAAATTTCTTCCAGATAACTTATTTCTCCACGATTATACTCTAAAATACAAAAATTATTTGCCATCGTAATCATATCCATTCTCTCCGGAGTACTTACTTTTATATCTCCTTCTCTGATAAGATTTTTGAGCTTTTCATACACTGTTTTTTCACGGGTTTGATATAATTCTACAATCGTTGCAAAGACTTTAAGAAAATAATTGTCTTTAATATTTGGATGTTCGATTGCCGCTATCATCTCATCTAACAATACCAACTCACTCTTTTCTGCTAAATATAATTCACGCAAACGCACCTCACTACTATATCGGAGTTTTGCCCCGAAATAAAACAAATCTAAGTTATTAATCGTATTACCAAGACTATCAATCTCCGTCTGCACACGCTCAGTAGCCGTATGTGTATATACTTCGTGATTCATCCGATATTGATGAAAATAATAATCCGTCCCACGCTCCGGCTGCTTCTCCAAATGCTTACGAAAATCCCCCACAGCACTATCAAAAAACCAATCCCCCTTCCGCCGCTTATAGGCTTTCAGCAGTGCATGATAGCGTTCTGATTGGTCATACTCCGTTTCTTTCCATACAAAATAATCATCCACCAACTGCGATAGACGAGACATGATATGGCTGAGTTTTTTATAGGCGTTATCCTTCCATTCAGGAAATAATTTCTTGGCAATGTAGTCCCTATCCAGTTTTTTATGTTCAAAAACCGGATGATATTTTTTCAGATAATCAAACAACTTTACCACCTTTTCATCTTTATTGAAAAAAGGTGATTCTACGAATTTCCCCAAATCGCGCATTTCATCTCGTTCTACCAAGCGCAATTTATCTATCAATTTACTTTTTTGCATCCTTACTAAGACGTTTAAATACAGGTTATGGTCGTAAAATTTGACATAAAAAACGTGAATTATTCATTTCAATTATGACTACAACTCTAATCGCAGTACTTTCAGTATATTTTTTGAGGTTGAGTTTGAAATTGACGACTTACTTAAAACATATATCCTTACCTTTGCGTTAATCTTAATAAATAACAAGTACCAAATTCCAATTCAGATGTATTTCGTCGTTATTTCAATGGGATTGAGGACTTGTAATTTGTATGTTTGATGAATCAAAGCTATGTCCAGTAACACACCAGCGAAAAGTCCTGAAAAGGAGATGTCTTTCTTTGAGCATCTCGACGAATTGAGGTCGCACCTGATGCGCTCTGTAATGGTGACTGTGGGTATTGCTGTGATAGTATTTGTCATGGGGGATTTGATTTTTGAGCATTTCCTTTACGGTCCTACCAAATCCAATTTTTTATCTTATCGCTTTATGTGTTGGCTCTCCAATGCCCTTGGTTTGGGTGATAAGATGTGCATGACACCGCCCGTATTTGAATTTGATACCAAAGACATGGGCGAATCGTTTTTCGTGCATATCAAAACCTCATTTATTCTGGGCTTGGCTGCGGCTTTCCCCTTCGTTTTCAGAGAGATATGGCTATTTGTAAAACCCGGCTTGCATGAGCATGAAGCAAAAGCTGCAGGAGGTGTCGTTGGCGTGGCAAGTGCTTTGTTTTTGGTTGGTGTTTTATTTGGTTACTTTATTATTGCGCCTTTTGCAGTTAAATTTTTGATTGGTTATGAGATAGGTGGTGTTTCCAATGACAGCCCTACCCTATCTTCTTATGTCAATTATATCCTCATGTTTATGATTCCTACGGGCGTTCTTTTTCAATTGCCTTTAGTTGTTTTCTATCTCGCAAAAATCGGCTTGGTGACGCCCGATTCTATGCGTAAATATCGCCGACATGCTTTCCTGTTCATCATTATACTGGCTGCTGTCGTCACACCACCCGATGCCGTTACGCAGTTCCTCATTGCAATGCCTATCTATGGACTTTACGAAATCAGTATCAATATTGCCGAAAGACAACATAAGAAATATCAAGAATCTTTGAAGTAAATGAGTAGATGAGTAAATGAGTAGATGAGTAAATGTTTTTAATACGTCAATAATATTTACTCATTCACTCATCTATTCATTTACTCATTTTCTTCACCAAAATAGAAGTATTATGTCCACCAAAACCAAAGGTATTCGTCAATGCAGCACGGACGGTGCGCTCTTGTGCCTTATTGGGTGTGAGGTTAAGTTTCGGGTCAATTTCGGGGTCGGTCGTATGGTGATTAATCGTGGGTGGTATAATGTCATTTTGCACGGCAAGTACCGTAGCAACAGCTTCTATCGCTCCTGCTGCACCGAGCAAATGTCCGGTCATAGACTTGGTAGAACTGATATTCAGTTTGAAAGCATCCTCTCCAAATACTTTTTGAATCGCTTTGACCTCTGCAATATCACCCAAAGGTGTGGACGTACCATGTACGTTGATGTAATCAACATCTGAAGTCGTCATTTCCGCATCTTTGAGTGCCAATCGCATGACCTCCGCCGCGCCGATACCATCCGGATGTGGCGCAGTGATGTGGTGTGCGTCAGCGTTCATACCACCGCCGCCAATTTCAGCATATATCTTTGCGCCGCGTTTTACGGCGTGTTCGTATTCCTCCAAAATGAGAGAAGCCGCGCCTTCGCCCAACACAAATCCGTCACGGTCTTGGTCAAATGGACGCGAAGCAGCCGCAGGGTCATCATTGCGTTGTGAAAGTGCTTTGACGGCATTAAAACCACCGATACCAACACCCGTTATGGCTGCTTCCGAACCACCTGTCACGATGATGTCCGCACGTCCCATTCTGATATAATCAAAGGCATTGATAAGCGCGTGAGATGCTGACGCACAGGCAGATACGGTTGCATAATTGATACCGCGCAAACCGTATTTGATGGAAATATGTCCCGGTACGATGTCGATAATCATCTTGGGAATCAGGAAAGGATTGTAGCGCGGTGTGCCACTACCTGCACCAAAGTCCAGAATTTCCTTTTCGAGCGTTCCTAGACCGCCTACCCCTGCGCCCCAAATGACGCCTGTACGTTGAAGGTCAATTTTCTCCATATCCAGCCCTGCATCTGCAATGGCTTCGTCGGCAGCAATGATGGCATATTGCGAAAAAGCATCCAGACGACGGGCATCTTTACGGTGCATGTAGTCCTGAACATTAAAATCTTTTAACTCGCAGGCGAATTGAGTTTTGAATTTTTCGGCGTCAAAACGGGTGATTGGTGCAGCCCCGCTGATTCCTTTGCAGAGTGCTTCCCAATATGCAGGTGCAGTATTGCCTATTGGTGTCAATGCGCCCAATCCGGTAATAACAACTCTTCTCATAGTGTGTGAAATGAGTAAATGAGTAAATAATTGAATGAGTAAATGTAATGATTAAATGACCTGTAAATTTACTCATTTATTCATTTTCTCATCTACTCATTTCATAACAACACAAACGCACAAGACATCAATCATGTTGATTGATGTCTTGGCTAAATTTAATTTTGAGTGAATAAAAGAATTTTGTCGTGATTCATAAATCGTTAATTCTTGATTCGTTTCAAAAAATACCGAAATACGAATTAGTAGCAAATTCTTTTATTCGACAGGCTTTAAGTAGTAAGCATCAAATAATCGACATTTTTGAACGTGTCTTTTTTCGCCATACTTCAGCTATTTTTCCTCATGTAGCTCGGCTATAATCGTCAAAATGAGCTTCGTCTGACAAAAAAATACTCTGCTCAAAAAGTGTCGATTATTCAATGCTTACTACTTATGAAAAAATCTAATGAAACTTAAATAATTAAAACAACTATATTATGAGAAAAGTATTTATTTTATTGTTACTAATGTTCTATGGGAGCATTACAAGTTTCAGTCAAAACGGACAGTATGATGTCCGCCTCAATCTTAACAACTATGACTGCATCAACCAAGCATTATTGGTAGATGTTGACATACGGGCATCGTCTATGGAAAGCACCTTTAGAATTGCCGAGCAGAATTATCGTTTTTCATTCAATGAAAATGCTATAGACAGCGTATGGCTTGTAGAAGAGGGAGCGTTAAGTGGTTTTGTAACCGGTACTGGTGGCAACTTAGGTTTTGCATTATATGCCCCCCACAATATCACCGGAACCTTAGCCGGTACCGTTTCATATAATTTGGAATTGGCAGGTGGTGACGGAGCACTGATTGAAACGGAATGGGTGAATGTAGGAACACTAGGCTTACATATCACGGATACTGATGCGCTATTGGGGCTTGATTGGAATACACGCGCCGAATTTCCACCTACGGTTATTGGTGAAATTACCGAAAGTACAATTGTTTCGGTAGCGGAAGGGATGTATATTGTTGATACTGATTTAGATACAGTCAGCGAGGAAGCCGAGAATTTTTGTGGTGACGATTTTAGTAATGCCATGCACGATATCCGGCTCAATTTGAATACTTATGACTGCGATGCTCAAACATTACTGGTGGATATTGATGTGCGGGCATCTTCTGTTGGAAGCGCGTTTCGGATTGCCGAACAGAATTATCGTTTTTCATTCAATGAAAATGCGATAGACAGCATATGGATTGAAGAAGAAGGAACGATAAGCGGACATATACCTGGTACTGGCGGGGACTTAGATTTTGCATCCTATTCTCCACACAATCTTACGGGAACTTTGGAAGGTGAAGTATCATATAACATGGAACTAACTAGTGGTGACGGTGTATTGATTGAAACGGAATGGGTACATGTAGGAACGCTCGGATTTCATGTTCCGGACGCTGATGTACTACTAAATTTTGACTGGAATGTACAAGCTGATTTTCCGCCTACTTTCGTTAGCGAGCTTACCGATTTTGGGACTATCATAGTGGAGGAAAATGAGTATATCGTCGATGCTGATTTAGATAATTTCAGCCAGACAGTCGAAGAGACTTGCAGCGAACCCGAACCCGAAGAAAACGGACAATACGATGTCCGTTTCAATTTAAATACTTACGATTGTGATGCTCAAAAATTATTGGTAGATATTGATGTGAGAGCATCTTCTGCGGATAGTACCTTTCGGATTGCCGAACAGAATTATCGCTTTTTGTATAATACCAATGCGATAGACAGCGTGTGGATTGAAGAAGAGGGAACATTAAGCAACTATGTAGCCGATACAGGGGGCGACCAAAATTTTGCGTTTTATTCTCCACATAATCTTACGGGAACTTTGGAGGGCGAAGTATCATACAATATGGAACTGTCCGGCGGCGATGGCGTACTGATTGAAACGGAATGGGTGAATGTAGGAACATTGGGATTTCGTATCTCGAATGTTGACGCGCTGTTGAATTTTGATTGGAATATGCAAGCCGATTTTCCGCCTACTTTCATCAGCGAATTTACTGCGAGCGAGCCTGTTTTGGTGGCAGAAGGCACGTACATCGTCGATACTGAGTTGGACAATTTCAGCGACGCAATCGAAGCTATTTGTCCCGACGATACCGAAGACCCTTGTACCGCAGTGGCAGTGTCCGAACCCTTGTGCTATATCAATGATAACGACTTTTTTATTGATGGAGTTGGTTTTGCCAACAATTCGAGCATTACTTTTATGGATAATACGAGTTCTGCGAATGCTGTATTTTCGGATGTTACATTAGAATTATATTTTAGATTAACGGGGAGTTCCTGCGAAAATGAAATCGCTATTCAACTCACTGACCCCGCCGGAAATACCCAAGCCCTGACCGCTTTCACGACTTGTAATGGCAATACCGGTTTGTATTATATCAATTTTGATGTAACGAATGTACAATCAGGCGCAAACGATTGGTTAATCGAATTTGACGATACCAACGACCAAAATAGCGGTTACGAGTATTCCGTTCGTTTTGCCCGTTTGAAATATACGACCACCAACACAGGCGGCGGCAGCACACCCGTGACCAATGAAGTTTCCGAATTTGCGGATAGTGATTTATTTATAGATGGTGCCGGCTTTGAGAATAACTCTAACTACACCTTCACCGACCCGGGTACACCCACAGATGCGGTGTTGTCTGATATTACATTAGAATTATATTTTAGATTAAATGGAAACTCCTGCGAAAACGAAATCGCGCTGCAACTCACCGACCCCGCCGGAAATACGCAAGCACTTACTGCTTTCACGACCTGCAATGGTGACAACGGCTTGTATTATGTCAATCTGGATATACCAAGCGGCAGTACCACCGGCAGCGTAGCGGATTGGCTCTTGGAGTTTGATGATACCAACGACCAAAACGCCGGGTATGAATATTCCGTCCGTTTCGGCAGACTGATTTATACAACGGTATATACGCCACCAAGCGGAGATGGTACGCTCACCACCGTCAATGAAACCATATCGGATTTTGCGGACACTGATTTGTTTATAGACGGTGTAGGTTTTGACAATAATGAAGTATATACATTTACCGATTCGGGAACGCCTGCGGATGCAGTATTGTCCAACATTCAACTTGAATTATACTTTAGGTTAAATGATAATTCGTGTGAAAATGAAATTGCCTTACAACTGACCGACCCCGCCGGAAATACCCAAACCCTGACTGCTTTCACGACCTGCAATGGCGACAACGGCTTGTATTATGTAAATCTGGATGTACCAAGCGGTAACACCACAGGCAATGTGGCTGATTGGGTAGCCGAATTTGACGATACCAACGACCAAAATTCTGGTTACGAATATTCCGTCCGTTTTGGTAGATTGACCTACGATGTGGAATACACGGAGTGCGTACTTATGTTGGCTAATGAACAAAATAATGAAGCCCATCAGCACATCAACACATCAGCACGTCAATACATCAACACGTCAGCACATCAGCACGTCAGCACATTAAACATCTTCCCCGTACCCACTGTCGGTCAATTAAATATTGAATATTTTTCTAATGAAAATGAAAATATTTTTGTTGAAATAATTCATGCGAATGGTGCGATTATCTATTCGGAAATAGAAAGCGTCTTAGAAGGAGAAAACGTATTTCAATTAGAATTGCAAGATTTACCGGGAGGAATATATTACATCAAATTAACAGATAATAAAGGTCACATTAAGGCGAAGCCTTTTACCAAATTATCACCTTGATTGAAAACGATATACATGTAATTTCTTCAATTTGAAGATATACCATATATATAAACCGGAAGTCGCGCGAGTGACTTTCGGTTTATTGTCGTATACTAGCTTTCAAATTGTATATTTGCATTGGTCATAAACAACGCCGAGTTATTGTATTTTTCGATGTACTTTGTTGTGATTAGCTTTCAAATTGTATATTTGCATTGGTCATAAACAACGCTTTGAGTGTGGAAATTCTTGGCAGGATAGTTGTGATTAGCTTTCAAATTGTATATTTGCATTGGTCATAAACAACAAAAGGAAAATCAATCTGTGTACCACTTCCGTTGTGATTAGCTTTCAAATTGTATATTTGCATTGGTCATAAACAACCGCGCCGTCCGTCGAGTCACTACCAACCTCGTTGTGATTAGCTTTCAAATTGTATATTTGCATTGGTCATAAACAACTCGTACTCATAGTTTTGAAGCCGTCAAGCGGTTGTGATTAGCTTTCAAATTGTATATTTGCATTGGTCATAAACAACTTCAATCGGTGTCGTCAATATATCACTGACGTTGTGATTAGCTTTCAAATTGTATATTTGCATTGGTCATAAACAACGAAGGTGATATCATAGACTGCTTGGAGTTTGTTGTGATTAGCTTTCAAATTGTATATTTGCATTGGTCATAAACAACATATACGGGTGACGTATTGCTTATTGACTTGTTGTGATTAGCTTTCAAATTGTATATTTGCATTTCAAAAGGGTACACAAATTAACTGAATTACGTAACTACAAAAAAATCGCTTAGTTTAGAGTCGTCACAAAACAAACTAAGCGATGAATGATAAACAATATATCGAAGCAAAAGTAAAAAAAAGTTTACGCAATCTTCTGGGGAAGGATAATTATTTGAGTGGACATAGTCTGTCTCGCTTTAATCTGCTCAGTCGAATGGTCAGCGCAATTCTCATAAGTGGTCAGACAAGGATCAATCAAATCGCCCTGAATATGGATGACCGTAAGACTAAACTGGCTAGTCGTAAAACGCAGGTCAAGCGTTGGGTGAAGAATAAACATGTGAGTTACGATGCTCACTATTTACCTTATGTAAAAGAACTGTTAAGGTGTTTAGCCCAAAGTGGTTTGTTGGTATTTAGTATAGATGGTTCAGTGGTAGGTAAAGGCTGTATGTGTCTGATGTTCAGTGTAATATACAAGGGTCGAGCAATACCTGTGGTGTGGAAAGTATATAAAGCTAAAAAGGGTCATTTACCGGAATCAGCACATCGGAATTTGCTTGAATCTTTGTCGGAATTGGTACCGGATGACTGTCGGATAGTGATTACGGGAGACGGTGAATTTGACGGTTGTGATTGGCAAGCTGATATATTGGAACTAGGTTGGAATTATGTGTTGCGTACCAGTAAAAACGCCAAGATTACAGACAGTTCCGCTGAGGAGTTTATCCCTCAATCGGTTTGCTTGTCCCCCGGTGAGGACTTATTCTTTGAAGACATCTATTTTACCAAGAAGAAGTGGCTGACCCACCTGTTAGTCTGGCATGGTAAAGGGCATAAGAAGCCGCTATATTTAGTCACAAATTTAGACTTTACTCCCGAGATTAAACAGTTCTATAAAAAACGATTTAAAATAGAACCTTTTTTCAGAGATTTGAAGTCGAAGGGCTTCCACATACAACGTTCCGGTTTGCGAGACCCTAAACGATTAAGCAGACTACTCATCGCCGCTTGTTTAGCTTATGTGCTTTGCATCATGGCATCTACAAAAGCTTGTAAATCAAAATTTTACAGCCTAATTGTCGAAGATGATGGAGATTCGGTGAGCATATTTCAGGTGGGCTTGAGATTTATCAGAAAACTCAAGGATTTGAGACAGTGGAGGAGCTTTTCATGGGCAAGGGATATTATTCCTGACCCACCACCAAATTTCAAATGCTTATTTTGTGTACCCTTTTGAATTCCTAATTTATTTTGTTTCTCTTATCTTCGCAGCATGAAATTTGAATTTAAATCAGACTTGATAGAGACACGCAACATCAACAAACGTTGGATAGGAATAGGTTTGGCGGCAACAGGTTTGTTGGGCTTGGGAATATTT